>CP144822.1:129708-274655 GCA_036689435.1 Candidatus Stammera capleta
TCCATATTATTCCTTTATTTATGTTATGTATGATACATATTATATCATTATATATATATATAATGATATAATATGTATCATACATAACATAAATAAAGGAATAATATGGAGACACAAAAAAACAACATATATATATCAATTAATAAACTAGTACAAAAAATTAACATTATTGACAATTTAAATATACCTATTAAATTAAAAAATAAAATATATATTCAAATTGCTAAAAAATTTAAAAACAATATTAAACAAAATATAACTATTAATAGTTACAATACATACATTACATTAGCTCGTAAACCTTTTCTTAATATAAAACATTTTACTTACCAAAAAAATATTAATAATATATATTATATTACACAATATTTTAAAAAAAATATAAAAAAATTAAAAAATTTACCTATTAATATACTAAAAAATAAAATTCAATACTTAATTACTAAATTAACTTGTATAAACAAACTACAACAACAATTAAATAACATTAATATATGTACTAATCCAGTTATATATAAAAGAAAATACTTAACATTAATAAAACAATTTCCTACTTGACAAAAAGAATTATTAAATATCATATATCCGACTAATTGATTTAGTAAAATACAACAATTAATTTTTATATTTAAAGAAGGACAGCAAATATTACCTTTAATAAAAAAAATAAAAATAACACATACAATGTTATCTTATTTAAAATTAAACAAAAAAAAATACTTATTTTTACAAAAACAATCTTTAAATAAATTATTATGTAAAAAACAAAAAACAATTTATATTGATTATAAAGATTATTTAAATAAAATATATAATATACTATCTGTTATTAATCAAATAAATCATATTAAAGAATTATCTATACTTTCTTATTGTTTATCAGCAGTTTCAGGAAGAAGAATGATAGAAATTTTACAAACTGGTATTTTTAAATACAAAAATAATTATCAGTTATATTTTACAGGTGCAGCTAAAACTAAATATTCTGATAAAACATATTGTATATATATATTATATAATACTAATATTTTTTTAACAAAACTACAATTATTACGTAACTCTATAATTTTTAAAAAAACATATAACAAAATATACCAAAATAAAGAAAAATATCAATCTATAAACAGTAAAATTAATATTTATTTTGCAAAAATTTTTAATAATTGAGTTAAAAAATTTTTTGGTGATTATAATCGTACATATAAAGACAGTAGATCTATTTATGCTAGAATTATATATCAAAAATATTTTAAAACAGATAAAAAATGAAAATATTCTGACGAAGACATTTTTTTTTACAAAAATCTATGTCATAAAAACATACATAGTCAACTTTATTATAAACAATTCAAATTATTAAATTTTAATAGTAATTGAATACCTAAAAAGATATATACAGATATTAGATATAATATCTTAAATTCATTAAACAACAAAATACCTAAAAACATGAAAATTTATACATGACAAAAAATACATAACACTACAAAAAATATTATTTTAAAACATCCTCTTAATATAATTAATAATTATTCACTAAGGAAATATGGATTTAATTATAAATTAATTCGTACTTATTTAATATATATTAATAAATACATTACATTAAATCATAATTATTTTCTAAATAAAATAGTTAATATCAAAAAACATATTAATGATGAAGAATAACATAAGCAAGAGCTGCTGCTAATGCATCAGTAACATCTAAACTTAATATAGAATTAATTTTTAATATTTGACGTACTTTTTTATTAATATATTCTTTACTTACATTTCCTTTAGACACTAATAACTTTCTAATATGACTAACATTATACTCATATACAGATAAAAAATTATTAATAGCTAATTGAATTATACTACCATTTAAATAACCTAATCTTAAAATAGATTTAGGATACTTATAATAATAAATTTTTTCTAAAACTAATATACTAGGATGTAAAAAATATATAATATGTTCTAACGTAGAATAAATTTTTTGCATTCTCGTAAAAAAATTTTTTGATCTACTTTTAATACATCCACTTGATACATACCATATTTTATTATCTAATAATTCAATTATACCATAACCAGTACAATATGTACCAGTATCAATACCTATTACTCTTCTTAAACATTTCATTAATAATATTATTAAAAATCAATATAATCAGGAGCTCCTGTTAATAAACAATGTCCTGATGTTGTTTTAGGAAACAAAATAACATCTTTAATACTATCTAAATTCATTAACAACATTAAAAGACGATCTAAACCTAAAGCTATTCCCATATGTGGAGGTGTACCATATCGTAAAGATTTTAAAAAATAACCATATTTTTTATATAATTCTTTTTTTTTAAAACCTAATATTTTTAATATTAATAATTGCATTTTTAATTTATGGTTTCTTACAGAACCACTACCAATTTCATATCCATTAATTACTAAATCATAAGCATATGATTTAATATCATCAATTTTTTTAGTCTTAACTAATTGTTTATAAGATATTTTAGGACGAGTAAAAAAATGATGTAATACATCAAGTTTATTATTTTTATTATAATAAAACATAGGATAATTTATAATTCATATAGGAATAATGTCTTTTTTACATACATTTAAAAATTTACCTAAAAAATTTCGTATTATAAATAATTTTTTATTCAGTAAACATTCAGTGGCAATAAAAATAAATATACTAATATTTGTTTTATTATTAATATGTAATTTATGACATAAATTAATAACAAATACATCATTAATAGAATAATTAGAATAATTTTGAATTTTATATTTATAAAAACCAACAATCTTTATATAAATAAACTGATAAATTTTATGTAATTTTAGAAAATATAAAATTTTTTTTATACTAATAGATGCTAAAATAATATATTTTATACATACACATTTATTCCAAAATAATCTATCAATACATCATGATGTATATATCATATTAAAAAAATATGTTATATCAACATATATTAATGGATTACATAAATCTGGTTTATCTGTACCATATTTACTCATAACATCTTTATAATCAAGACGTAAAAAAGGTCTTTCTAAAATAATACCTTGAAAAACTTTTCATAATTTAACTATCAAATTTTCTACTAAAGAAAATAATCCATCACATGTCATAAATGACATTTCTAAATCTATTTGAGTAAATTCAGGTTGACGATCTGAACGTAAATCTTCATCCCTAAAACATTTAACTATCTGATAATATTTATTTATACCTGAAATCATTAATATTTGTTTAAAAATTTGTGGTGACTGAGGTAATGCATAAAACTTTTTCTTAAATCTACTTATTACTAAAAAATCTCTTGCCCCTTCAGGAGTAGATTTAGATAAAATAGGAGTCTCAATCTCACAAAATTTATATTTATGAAAATAACTATGTATAAAAAATCTTATTTTAGAAATTAATGCTAAATTATTTAATTTATCAAGTTGTCTTAAATCTAAATAACGATATTTATATCTAATTTCATCTATATTACATTGACTTATATCCATAGGTAATATAGAAGAATAATTAAATACCTTTAATTTATAAGCTTTTACTTCTAAATGACCATTCTTTATATTTGTATTTACATTTACTAATAATCTTTTTACCAATACTCCTTTTATTTGTATACATGATTCTTTAGTAAGAGATTTAGATAATATATAAAGATCTAACATATCTTTAGATATATATACCTGTATTATCCCACTATGATCTCGTAAATCTAAAAATACTATCTTTTTAAATACACGTATATTATGTACTCAACCACATAAAACAACACTTTTATTTAAACAACTAATATCTAAAAAACCACAAAAATTTTTTTGCATGATATAATCACTTGATATTATAATAAATATATTTTAATTTATACTATTAATATATAGAATATATTCTATCCTATAATATATATATAATTAATATATAATTATATATATATAATTATATATCATATCATATACATATAATGAATATACATTTTTTTTTACATAAAAGAATACAAAACATATTATTACAAATAAATATCAAAAAAACATATTCAATACAAATATTAAATAATATTAAATATGGAGATTATCAAATTCATGGTTTAAGAAAAATAGCTATTCAACAAAAAATAAATTTTATGTCATTAACAATATATGTTAAACAACAATTATTATTAAATAACTTAATAAATCATATTATTATAATACCTCTAGGATTCCTAAATATTTATATTAATCAACATATTTTTATTAAATTAATTAATAAATACCATTTTTTAAATATTTTTAGAATCAAAACTAAAAAACCAGAACATATTATTATAGATTATTCTTCACCAAATATAGCAAAAACTTTACATGTAGGTCATTTAAGATCTACTATAATAGGTGATTGTATAGCAAATTTATTAGAATATATAGGACATAAAATAACAAGAATTAATCATATAGGTGATTGAGGTACTCCATTAGGTATATTAATAGCATGAATAAAATTAAATAAAATTAATAAAATTAACAATATATTTTTTTTAGAAAAAATATATAAACATGCACAAAAACATTACATACAAAACCATAAATTTGCTAAATTAGCTCATAAATATGTAGTTTTACTACAACAAAAAAAAGTTAAAAAAATATGAAAAATAATTACCAAATTAACCATTAAACATAACCAAAAAATATATAAATTTCTTAAAATTAAATTAACCAAAAAAAATATTATTGGTGAAAGTTTTTACAAAAATATGTTATCTAATATAATTACAGATTTAATAAACAAAAAAATTGCTGTTAAAGACAAAAAATGTATTATAATATTTCCTGAAAAAAACGAACATAATAATATTATTATTATTAAAAAAAAAGATGGAGCTTATTTATATAGTACTACTGATTTAGCTTGTGCTAAATACAGATTTAATATACTGAAAGCTCAAAAAATTATATACTTAACTGATTTTAGACAAAAACAATATTTCAAATCTATATTCAAAATATTAACAAAAGCTAAATACATACCTAAACATGGTCATCTTCAACACTATTCTATTGGTATTATACTTAATAATAAAGGTCAACCTTTTAGTAGTAGACAAGGTAATGTAATTACATTAACAGAACTTATTATAAAAACAATAAAAAAGATTAAATATCTAATGAAAAAAAAAAATCTCTCTTTATATAAAAAAAATATAATACATACATTAACTATAGGTACTATTAAATATATGGAATTATCTAAAAATCGTGAACAACCTTATATGTTTCAATGAAAAAAAATAATTTCATTTAAAGGTAATACTTTTTTATATATACAATATGCTTATGTAAGAATTAAATCTATACTTAAAATATATAATACAAATATAACACATTGTATCAATAAATATAAAATTTGTTCTTATAATAAAGTTGAATTTAATATTCTCAAAACAATTTGTAATTATCCAAATATTATTAAAAAAACTACAGATAAAGGGAAACCAAATATTCTCTGTCTATATTTATACGAAATAATAATATTGTTTTCTTATTATTATGAAAAATATCATATACAAGGTAATAAATTACATATAATACAAAGTAGATTAAAAATAATTTCCATGATAGCTATTATTATAAAAATTATATGTTCTTTACTAGGTATACCTATACTTAATAAAATATAACAAATATTAATAAATTACTAGAAACTTTTTATACCAGTAGTAAAACGATTTAAAGAATTATAATCTTTATAAGTATATATTTTTTTATAACAAAATTTCTTATAAATTAAATGTATTAAATATGTATGATTATTATCATGCTCAATTATTAATTGACCTTGATATTTTAAATAATTTCAAGCAGATTTAATAATCATATATATATCATATATACCTTTATAAGAAGACACTAAAGAATCTAAATTCTCATATTTTAAATTACATGATATATAATCACTACTATCAATATATGGAGGATTACTAATTATTACATCATAATAATTTAAATTAATAATATTAGAAAATCAATCACTTAAATAAATAACAACATTATGTAACATTAATTTTTTCATATTATATTTAGCTAAAGTAACGGCTAATCTATTAATATCTACTGCAAAAATATCAGAATTAATAAAATATTTACCTAAAGTTAATGCTATTACACCACTACCTGTACCTAAATCTAGTATTTTATATCGATAATATCGAGGATATATGTTAATAACATATTCTACTAGAAGTTCTGTTTCTTTTCTAGGTATAAAAATATCAAAATAAACAACAAACATATAATGTAAAAATCAACATCTACGTAATATATAAACTAAAGGTTCACCTCGTAATCTACGATATATATAGTTATTCAAAATATTAAGTTTAATATTAGATATATTATACTCCTCATAAGTAATAATCCAACTACGACTTTTACATAAAACAATTTCTAACAAATAATAAGCATCTTCTAACAAATAATTATTTTTATTATAAAATAATATTTTTTTAATTCATTGTTTAATAGTCATTATGATCATTAAATTAAGTATATTTTAAAAACGTATTAATCAATAGTTCTAATTTACCATTTAAAATACTATCTAATGCATATGATGTATAATTAATACGATGATCAGTAACACGATTTTGTATAAAATTATATGTACGACTACGATCACTACGTATACCTTTACCTAACAAATTCTGTCTTGTTAAAGATATTTCTTTTTTACGATGTTCTAAATCTAAAGCATAAACCCTAGCTTTTAATACTTCTAAAGCTTTTTGTTTATTTTTATATTGAGAACGCTCCTGTTGACATTCTACAACTATACCAGTAGGTATATGTTTAATTCTAATAGCAGAATCTGTAGTATTTACATGTTGACCACCAGCACCAGAAGAACGAAATGTATCTATCCTAAGATCTTCATTTTTAATAATAGGTAATTCTTTAACAGGTATATCTGGTATTACAGCTACTTTACAAGTAGAAGTATGAACCCTACCTAAAGATTCAGTAACTGGTATTCTTTGTACTCTATGACCACCAGATTCATATTTTAATTTACCATAAACTCCTTTACCTATTATTTTCATTATTATATATTTATAACCACCATAATTATTAGTATTACTAGTAATTAAATCTACTTTAAATTTCTGTAAATCAGCATATTTCACATACATTTTAAATAAATCTAATACAAATAAAGAAGCTTCATTACCTCCTGTACCAGCATATATTTCTACATACGCATTTAATATATCAAATACATTTCTTTTCTTTTTATTATATAAATCATCAAATGACAATTTTAATTTATCAAAAAGTTTTTTTATTAATAAATAATATCTTTTGATCTCCTGTTTAGCTAATTCGCATAATTCAATATCCTGTAATAATATAAAAGTATCCTGTAATTCTTTTTGTATTTTAATCCAATAACTATAATATGTTTTAATCCTAATTAATTTATTATATTCTTTAGATAATTCACAATAATTATGATTATTTTTATAATAATCAAATTTAACAAATATCTCTTCTATTTGTAAAAAACGTTTTCTTACATATAACATATGTTGTTCTATAAAATTATTCATTCGTATTAACAATATATTTTCCATAATATATATCCTATATATCATTACTATTAATATAAAAATAGTATAATCTTTATTAAAAATAAATAATTAACTACTTAATTTAATCATGTTAGAATATTAATTCTAATTAACAATTTATTATTAATATAATAAAAATATAACATAATATATGAATATTAAACTAATAATAGGTCTTGGCAATACACAAAAAAAATTATTATATACAAGACATAATGTAGGTATTTGATTTATAATAATGTTTATAAATAGTATTCATAAAATACAAATTAAATTTAACAAAATTTATCAATATTTAATTCATAAACAAAATATTTTTTTCTATATACCTAAAGGATATATTAATACATGTGGATTATATATATCTAAAATAAAAAATATTTTAAATATAAATCCTCAGGAAATTTTAATTGTATATGATGATATAAACTTATTCCCTGGACGTATAAAAATTAATAACAATTCTAATTATTATTGTACTCATAATGGTATAAAAAATATTATCCAATATTTTAAAAATGAAAAAAAATTTTATAGATTAAGAATAGGTATTGGTAAACCACATGATCTATTACCACTTACTAAATATGTATTATCATCACCTAATAAAAAAGAAAAAATTAAAATTTATCAAAAGATAAAATATAGTATTAATATGTTAAAATTATATTTTAAACATCAAAACTTTTCTTTATTACAAAATCTAATTAATACAAAACAAATTAATTAATTATTAATATATATACTATATATATACATATTAATTATATAACAAGTAATATAATATTTTTTATATAATATACTATTAATTACAAAAACATTTTTAATAATCAATAATTTTTTTAAAATATATATATTTAATAAAAAAAATATAAAAAATACAAATAACATACATATGAAAATTTATTCAATTATTAATATTATTAATAAATATAATAATAAATCTTCAAAAATTTTAGAAAAACTTAATATACAATTAAATACTACTGGTAGAATAATTTCTAAAAGAGATATGGGTAGTAATATATTTATTACTATACAAGATATTAAAGGTAATATTCAAATATTTCTTAATAAAAAAAAAATTAGTCAACTATATTTAAAACATTTAAAACATCTTAAAGTAGGAAATTTTATTTACATAAAAGGTATTTTATTTAAAACAAAAACTTTAGAATTAACTATAAGATGTACAAAAATAAAAGTATTAACAAAAATATTAAAATTTTTGCCTGATAAATATCATAAAATAAAAAATCCTACTACAAAAATACGTTATAGATATTTAGATCTAATTATTAATCCACATACTAGATATACTTTTTTAAATAGAATTCAAATTATAAAACAAATTAGATATTATTTAAATAAAAATCACTATCTAGAAGTAGAAACTCCTATATTACATAATATCCCTGGTGGAGCTATAGCTAAACCTTTTATTACTACTCATAATAAATACAACATAAATATGTATTTACGTATTTCACCAGAATTATATCTTAAACAATTAATTATAGGAGGATTTGATAAAATTTATGAACTTAACAAAAGTTTTAGGAATGAAGGTATATCTAATCATCATAATCCTGAATTTACTATGATAGAAATATATAGAGCATATACAAACTACAAATATATGATATATTTAAATTATAAATTAATTAAATATATTATTAAAACTACCTTTAATAATAAAAAAATATTTATTTTTAAACAACATGAAATAAATTTTTCTAAACCTTACACAATATTAACTATGGTAGAAGCAATTTATAAATACAGTACATATTTTAAAAATATTCAAGAAATATATAATAAAACAAAATTACGTAAAATATTACATCAAATTGATAATACTAAATTAAAAATATCAGATCATACAGGTGAATTAATATACAAAATATTTAATTTAATTATCGAAAAACAATTAATACAACCTACTTTTATTACTCAATATCCTATTGAAGTATCACCTTTAGCTAAAAAAAACAAAAATAATCCAAAATTTACTGATAGATTTGAATTATTTATAGGTGGATATGAAATTAGTAATGGATTTTCAGAATTAAATAATGCTGAAGAACAAAAAGAAAGATTTATGAAACAAATTTTAAAAAACAAAAATAATAATAAATTTTATTATAATCAAGAATATATTAATGCTTTAAAATATGGTTTACCACCTACATCAGGTTTAGGTATCGGTATAGATAGATTAACTATGATCCTAACAAATAACGATAATATTAAAAATGTTATTTTTTTCCCTACAGTTATTAACAATTAATTATTTATTATAAATATACTTATCACAATTACTTAACTAAAAATATTTAAAAAATAATTCACAAAATGTTTACGTAAAAAAATTTTAACTATATAATTATCTAATTTATTTAATACTTTTAATGACATAACAGAATCTTTAATCATCATTGTATTCCATTTAGAAGATAAATATACTTGTATACGTAAATGTTCAGAATAATAATTCGTTAATAATAAATCTGTATTTAACATATATTCAAATATTACATATATTTCCTGTAATAAAATATTTATCTCACTACATTTAAAATAAGTAATATATATATTACATAATTTTCTTTTACTTAATTGTAAAAATCTTTTCTCAAAAATAGTAACTCATAAAATTTTACTTAATTTATATTTTAATAATTTTAAAAAAAATAATAAGTTTAATAATCTAGATCATTTATAAGATAATATACATATATCTCTTAACACTCTACCTTGTACATTAACTGAAACTGTTTTAAGCTCTAAATGTCATGTAGGAAAATCATATTTATATTTATTTTTCTTATTAGTAATATTTATACAATATAAAAATTTTTCTATTAATTTACCAACATAACCTTTATCATATGTTAAAAAAGGAATTTTTACATTAATAAATTTAGCTATTTTTTCCAAAGAATAATTTTTAAAAACATATAATTTACGTAAAATATCATTATCATTTAACATAAAAAACTTTTTAAAAATAAATATTAAATTTAATTAACTATATATACAAATATAATTGTATATAATATATTATATATATATTATATTTTATTATCAATTTCCTTTAAAAAATATTACTATGTTATTTAATCAAAAAAAAATTTTTTATACTTTATTTAGTATAGAATTATGAGAACGTTTTAGTTTCTATGGTTTACAAAATATTTTAATTTTTTATTTAATAGACAAATTATCATTGCCTTTAAATAAAGCAATTACATTATTTTCAACATTTAACGCTTTAATATATGGTTTAGTATTTATAGGTAATTGAATTAGTGAAAAATATTTAGGTATCAAAAGAACAATTGTTTTAGGATTAACAATTTTATTAATAGGTTATACTTTAATTAGCTTACCTATATACAATATATATTATATTTACTTTACTTTATCTACTATAGCTATAGGTGTATGTTTATTTAAAGTAAATCCTACTAACTTATTAGTTTTATACTATAAAAAAGAAAAACCTTCTAAAAGAAACACTATTTATACATTATATTACATGGCAATTAATATTGGATCATTTTTATCTATGTTATTAATACCATGAATAAGTAGTAAATATAATTTAAATATAGCTTTATTGATATGTGCATTAAGTATAATAATTACATTAAGTATAATGTATTATAATTATCAATTATTTAAACAATACGATAATAAAATAGATTGTATACCTTTAACCAAAAAAAATATTTTATTAACTAGTATATATATAATTACTTTAATCAGTATATCAACATGATTATTACAATATAATAATCTTACTAATATATTAGTGGAAATAATAATAATTATAGCTTACTTATATCTTATAAGTAAAACATTATATTTATCAAAAAAAGAACAAAAAAAAATGATAGTAGTAATTATACTTATTTTAGAAACAATTCTATTTTTTATATTATATAATCAATTACCTACTACAATTAATATTTTTTCCATACGTAATGTAAATCCTTATATTTTAGGTCATAAAATTAACCCTAAACAATATCAAGCATTAAATCCATTTTGAATTATAATTTTTAGTCCTATACTAGCATATATATATAATAGTAAATATAGTAAAAAAATACATTTTACATCACAATATGCATATGGAATGTTATTAGGTGCATTATCTTTCTTAATATTACCTATAGGAATAAAAATAAACCACATTACAGGTTATATTAATAGTAATTGATTAATTATAAGTTATGCATTACAAAGCTTAGGTGAATTAATTATATCTAGTTTAGGTTTAGCACTAATTACAAAATTAGTACCATTAAACTTAATAAATTTTACTACTGGTATATGATACCTAACTACATCTATAGCTTCAATTATTTCCGGACAAATAGCTAATTTTATTATTAATGCTAATAACAGTAATATAAATATACATCAATCTTTAAATATATTTTATATAGCATTTTTAAAAATAGGTTTACTTAGTTTAAGTATAGCCATTATTTTCTTTTTAATAGCACCAAAATTACAATCTTTATTAAAAAATAATAACTACTAAAAACATTATAAAAAACATAATAAAATTTATTTAATCAAATAATGAATATTATAAAAATATTATGTATGCATGGTAATTTAAGTAAAGAATTTTTAACTACTACAGAATTAATTATAGGTAAACAAAACAATATATATGCCGTAACTTACCATAACAATGAAAATATTGAGCATATTATAGTAAAATATACAAAAATTATTCATCATTTACCTAATAATATAATAGGTATAATATTTTTTGTAGATATATGAGGCGGTATACCTTTTAATGCTACTATTAAATGAATTAATAGTAATAAAATAACAAGCGAAATTATATGTGGTACTAATATACCTATGTTATTAAATATTTTATCAAATAAAAATATCACACTTAAAGAAATAATTAACACAACAATACAAATTGGTAAACAAAGTATAAAAAATCTAATATATACAAATAATCAATAATTAGTAATTTCATTTCTTAAAAAATATATATAATATATTATATTAATGAAATTTAATATTTATTTATATACTAAAAATAAATAATAAAAAATATTATTATATATAATCCATTAATTATATGTTAGAAATATAATAAATATTATATTTCTAATAATATAACATATCTATTTAAATTAATAATAATTTATTATTAATAATAACTATATTTACTAAAATACATATAAATATTTATATTTATATAAATATATAATAATTACTAAAAATTTATATAAATATATTTCGTTTTATATTCATATATTATAGATAATATACATATATATAAGTATCAATAATATTAAATAAATACTTACCATATAATAAATACAATAATAAAAAATAATATTTTATTGAAATTATAATAATTCTATTAATGAATAAAATATAATAAACTACCTTTTTTATTTATCATAAACATAACATAAATAAAATGTATTTACATAAATATATATTTTATAAAAAAACAATATAGTTATTATTTATATAATAAATCTTAATTTTTAATATTTCATTAATAAAATATCATTTATACATAAAAAAAAATATTTAAACAAATAAAAACTATTTACTTAAAATATAAAATATTTATTAATATAAATATTATTTATAAATAAATATTTTATATATTATACTTGTGAATAGTATAATATATGATATATCTTTTATTTAATAAAAATTAATTATATAATTTTTAAAAAAATATTATTAATAATATTAAATATTTAAATGATATTATTATATATAATTTATATATTTTATAAATTTATGAATACTAATAATATATAAATATATTATTTATTATATAACTATAATATAGTAAGAAATAATATATTCATAAATACTTAAATACAAAAACAAAAATATGATAAAAAAACATATATATCCTATTAACACTCGTTATATAGAAGATGAATTAATTAATTCATATTTAAGTTATGCGACATCAGTAATTATAGATAGAGCATTACCAGATATTAGAGATGGTTTAAAACCAGTACATAGACGTATTTTATATGCCATGTATATTTTAAAAAATTTTGTTAATAAACCTTATAAAAAATCTGCTCGTATTGTAGGTGATGTAATAGGTAAATACCACCCTCATGGTGATAATGCTGTATATGATGCTATAGTAAGAATGGCCCAAAAATTTTCTTTAAGATATCCTTTAATTAAAGGACAAGGTAATTTTGGCTCTATAGATGGGGATCCAGCTGCTGCTATGCGTTATACAGAAATTAAAATGTCTGCAATAACTCAAGAATTTTTTAAAGATTTAGATAAAAATACTATCAATTATACAGATAACTATGATGCTACAGAAAAAATACCAGAAATTTTACCTACTACTATACCTAATATTTTAATTAATGGCATAACAGGTATAGCTGTCGGTATGGCAACTAATATACCACCTCATAATATTAAAGAAACTATGTTAGCTTTAATAGCTTATTTAAAAAATAAACAAATTAAAACTAAAAAATTACTTAAATATATTAAAGGACCAGATTTTCCTACTGGTGGAATTATATACAATAATCCAGATATATATAAAATATATAAAACAGGTAAAGGTACTATTAAAATTACTGCCAAAATACATATAGAAAAAAACAAAAAAACAAAAAAACATAATATAATTATTACACAATTACCATATCAAGTTAATAAAACTAAAATAATAGAAAAAATTCTTATTTTACAAAAAAACAACAAAATAGAAGGAATACAAACAATTACAGATGAATCAGATAAAACAGGAATGCGTATTAATATATATATAAAAAAAAATATTAATATAAAACTTTTAATAAATAAACTATTATCTTTAACTAATTTAAATATATCCTATAACATTAACATGTTAGCCTTATATAAAGGTAAACCTGTTATTTTAACATTAAAAAAAATATTTAAAATATTTATTAAATATCGTATTCAAATAATCAAAAAAAAAATTTTATTTCAATTAAATCAAATTTATAAACAAAAACATATTTTAGAAGGATTATTAATTACCTTAGAAAATATTAAACAAATATTATTAATAATAAGATCATCTAAAAATAAACAACAAATTAAAAACACATTATTAAATACAAGTTGAACATGTAATAACAAAATAATATGTAATACATGTTATAGATTTAGTAAAAAACAAATTAAACACATCCTTAGATTAAGTATTATACAAATAAATAAAAATGAATATATAAATATTCAATCAAAATACAATTTATTATCTGATAAATATCAAAATCTAACAAATATTATTAATAATAATAAAAAAATAAAAATAATTTTAAAAAATGAATTTAAAAATATTATAAGAACATTCGGTGATAATAGAATTACATCTATAATAAATAATTATCATCTAATAAAAACAAAAGATTTAATAAATAATGACAAAATATTAATTACTATTTCTAAACAAGGATATATAAAATATCAAAAATTATCTGAATATCAAATTCAACATAAAAGAGGTAAGGGTAAATCTCTATTATTAAATAGGAATAAAGAAGATACTATTACTCATATTTTAATTACAAAAACACATCATTACATATTATTTATTACAAATCAAGGTAAATTATTTAGTAAAAAAGCATATCATTTACCATATAATAAAATTTATAAAAAAGGTAAATTAATTACAGATATTTTAAAATTTAATAAAAATGAAAAAATAATTAATTGAACTACTCTTAAATCAATTAAAACAAATTATAATCTTATTATAGTTACTAATAACGGTTTAATTAAAAAAATAGATATTTATCAAAATTACAATAGAATTAAAAAAGGATTAAATATAATAACATTAAAAAATAATAATAAATTAATTAGTATTAATAAAAGTAATGGACAAAATGATATTATGTTATTTACAAAATTAGGTAAAACAGTAAGATTTTCCGAAACATTAATAAGAAAATCAGGTAAATATACCCAAGGAATTATAGGTATTAAATTAAAACATAATGACGAAGTAACTACTTCATTAGTAGTAAAAAATAACGAAGATATATTTATATTAACTAAAGATGGTTATGGTAAACGCACTTCACTAACAGAATTTCCTACCACATCTAGAGCTACTAAAGGTATAAAAGCTATTAAATTACATAACCAACAAGATATTATAGTAGGAGCAGTACAAATTAATCAAAATGATCAAATTATTATACTGACTAATACTAGTAACATCTTACGGATTTTAGTATCAGAAATAAAAATTCTAAAAAGAAATACAGTAGGTATAATTTTAATTAGAAAAAACCATATAAATGAATATGTAAGAAATATACAAAAAATTAATATTTTACTAACAAGTGTAATTTAATTTACATATACTCAAAGTATTATTCCTATAATTTAATAAATTAGTTAATAGAATTAATTTTCTACTATTAATTAATTTTAATTTATTATTTAATATAATTTTTTTAGATATATTATATAATTGTTCAACAGTATTAATTTGTTGATCTACTAAATAAGGATAAATATTTCTGATTAATATCAAATGTCTACATAATGTATAAGAAGTAGTTAAGTATAATATATGTGCTACAGAAAAAAATTTTCTTAATAATAAAGATCATTTATAATTATTAGTAAACAAAATTATTCATGAAACATTTAAAGAATTAGCTAAAGAAACTACATGGTAACAAAATTTCTCAGTTATATTATCTTTTAACTGTACTTTATTATTTAAGAAAGAATATCTTAAAAAAAGATTATCAGTATAATTACAAATCTTTGCCATTATTTTAACTACAGTAACTGGATAACAACCTTTAGCACTTTCTGCTGATAACATGACAGCATCAGTACCATCTAAAATAGCATTTGATATATCACCAGCTTCTGCTCTTGTAGGTCTAATATTATTAACCATAGATTCTAACATATGAGTAGCTGTAATACATATTCTATTTTTTAATATACATTGTTTAATAATATCTTTTTGTACTAATATTACTTTTTCTAATGGTATTTCTACACCTAAATCTCCTCTCGCTACCATAATACCATCCGAAACTTCTATAATTCTATCTATATTCATTAATCCTATACTACTTTCTATCTTAGAAATTATTTTTATATTTTTACCACCATGTAAGTTTAAAAACTCTCTAACTTGTTCTACATCTATAGATGTTCTTACAAAAGATAAAGCGATATAATCAACACAATTATTACATGCAAATATTAAATCTTTCTGATCATTAGATGAAATAAAAGATAAATCCATAAACCTACCAGGTATATTTATACTTTTATGTTCATATAAATAACCTCCATGTAATACTTTACAATAAATTCTTTTATTAATAGGACAAATATCTATAACTTCCATAACTAACAGCCCATCATCTAAAAAAATTTTATCATTAATTTTAATTTCATTAATTAAATTTAAATAAGTTATACCTACTTTAGTATTACTACCCAAAATATTTTTTTTACATATAAAACTAAACAATTGTTCACGCTTTAATAATACTTTATTTGTATTAGCAAATTTATTAACTCTAATCTCAGGTCCTTTAGTATCTAAAAGAATAGAAACTATTTTATTAGATATTTTTTCTACATGTCTAATATTTTCAATATATTTTACAAAATTTTCTGGACTACCATGAGACATATTAATTCTAAAAACATCAACATTTAAATTAAATAATTTAATTAATACATTTTTTTTATAAATAGATGGTCCCATAGTACAAATAATTTTAGTTTTTCTCATTATTACATTTACTTAAGATAAAATATTAGGAAATTAATTATTTTTTATGTGTCTTAGTGGACTCGAACCACTAACTACTATTACGTCAAAATAGTACTCTACCCTTGAGTTAAAGACACAAATAAAATTCTATATATGTTAAAACATTTTACATAAATATTATTATATAATTGATATTATATATGAATAATAATTAATTTACTAGGTATAATATTCTTCTTAATATACTTATATAAATATAATATTACTAATTTATTACCTTTGAATAAAAATATGAATCTTATTAAAGATTTAACATACAGAAAACTTATTAAACAAATTACAGACAAACAAAAAATTAAAAATTTACTAAAAAACAAAAAAAACACAATTTATTGTGGTTTTGATCCTACATATAAAAGTTTACATATAGGACATTTAATACCTATAATTACCCTAAAAAGATTTTTAAAATATGGATATAACATTATTATCCTAATAGGAGAAACAACTTCAATTATCGGTGATCCTAGTTTTAGAAATAAAACTAGACCTATACAATCTCCTAAATTAGCAGAAAATTATGCTGATCATATTACAAAACAAATAAAATATATCTTTAAAAAAGAATTATCTTTACATAATAATATTATTATTCTTAATAATAAAAAATGATTTGAAAATATGAAAATAACATATTTTCTAAAAAAAATAGGACAACATTTTTCTGTAATGCAAATATTAAATAAAGAAGCTATGAAACAAAGAAATAAAATTAATCAAAAAAATTTAAATTTTAGTGAATTAACTTATAATATTTTACAGAGTTACGACTACCAATACTTATATAAAAAATATAATGTATCATTACAAATAGGAGGTGACGATCAATGAGGTAATATGATTTCAGGTATTAAATTAATACACAAATTATATCATATACAAACATATGCATTCACATTACCATTAATGATAAATAAAAAAAAAGAAAAAATTGGTAAAAGTATTAATCAACAAAAAAATATATGACTTAATATTAAATTAACAAGTCCATATAAATATTACCAATATTGAATTAATATTCCTGATGATATTACACATATAATTTTAAAACAACTAACATTTTTAAATATTACAAAAATTGAAAAAATTATTAAAGATTACCATATATGTAAAATAAAAATTATAATAGCTAAATTATTAACATATGATTTACATGGATTTAATGAACTTAAAAAAGCTATATTTATTACAAATATATTTTTTAATATATTTAAAATAAAAATTTCCTTAAATATATTAAATAAATTATTCAAACAAAATATACCTAAAATAAAATTAAAAAAAAACATCAAAATTAAAAATTTACTAATTTTACTAAAAATAGTAAATAGTAAAACTCAAGCATCTCATTTAATACAAAATAAATCTATTACTATAAATAATAAAATTATTTCTGATAAAGAATATATAATTAGTAATAAAGATACTTTATTTAAAAAATTTATTATTTTATGTAAAGGTAAAAAAAATTTTTTCTTAATTAAATATTATTTTTAATATAACTAATATGTCTAAAGATACAATAATTATAAAAAGAATATATACAAATAAAATTATTTATAAAACATATAATATACCAAAAATATTTTTTATTAAATGGATACCTAATATTAAATGAAAAATGAAAATTAATTATATAACTACAAATATTAATACATATCTTATTACTTTATCTATAATTATCATGATTACTAATCATAACAAAAAGATTACTACTTGTCTTATTAATCAATCAGGTATATTTTATATCAAACTAAACTCAAAAACAAAAATAAATTTTTATATAAACGTATATTGTGCTGATATTTTATATCCTTATGCTCGTGAAGTTATATCTAATATACTTAATAAAGGTACATTCCCAAATATTAATATTGCGCCTATTAATTTTAATTTAATATATAAAAATAAAAAACAATAATATCTACAAATACAATAGAAAAATTTTAATATAAAATTATTTTTCTATTGTTAAAGAACCGTTATCAATATTAATATTATATAACTTATCAAATAATAAAGAAATATTAGTAACTATCTGTTTACTACCACAAATCATAACATGACTATTTTTAGAAGATATATTAATTTGAAATAAATTTTGTATAATCTTATTTATTAATAATACTTCTAATTTACCATACAAATTAATAGTATTATAAAATATATTATTTTCTTTATTAACAACAGTTAATAAAAATAAAAAATTTTTAGTATATTTATATCGTAATCATAATAAAGTCTTTAAATAATTAAAATCACTACAATAATGAATATTATAAATAAAAATAATTTTAGAAAATTTTTTTTTAAGTAACCTATATTGACTTAATAAAATCGATAAAAAAGGAGATATACCAGTACCACTACTTATCATTCATAAATATCTACAATTAGGTAAATTTTTTAATATAAAACTACCATATGTCTTTTTATATATATATATATTCTGTTGTTTAGTTAAATGATACAAATAAAAATTTAAAACACTATTTACTTTATACAAAATATAAAATTCTATATATTTACTAATATGTGAACTAACAAATGAATAATAATTAAATAAAAATTTTTTCTTCGTAACCCATAAACCCAATTTAGTATATTGTCCTGGTATAAATTCAGGAATATTATATATTATTCTTAAACTAAATAAATTATTAGAATATTTATAAATATCTAATACTTGACTAATTATTCAATTCTTCATTATATCTATTATAATTAATAATTAAATATTATTTAATTTTTAAAAACTTTAATTCCTTTATAAATACTACTTAAACCTAAATATTCTTCTATACGTAATAATCTATTATACTTAGCTACTCTCTCTGTACGACTAACAGAACCACACTTAATTTGCTCTGAATTACTACCTACAGATAAATCAGCTATAAAAGTATCTTCACTCTCACCAGATCTATGTGATATAATATAATTATAGTTATGTTTTTTAGCTATATTTATAGTTTTTATTGTTTCTGTTATAGTACCAATTTGATTAGGTTTAATTAAAATAGCATTTACTATATGTTTATTAATAGCTTTTAATAATAAGTTACTATTAGTAACTAATAAATCATCACCTACCAACTGAATTTTTTTACCTAATACTTCAGTTAAATATTGATAACCTTCCCAATCACTTTCACTTAATCCATCTTCTATTGATATAATAGGATATGTTTTTACAAGTTTATCTAAATAATCTACAAATTCATATGATAAATATTTTTTATTTTCACCCTTTAAAAAATAATATTTATCTTGAATAAAATAAAATTCAGTAGAAGCACAATCCAGAGCTATACACACATCATCAAATAATTTATATCCTGCATTTTCTATAGATCTCGTAATTAAACTTAAAGCTTCTTCATTATTTTTTAAATCAGGAGAATAACCACCTTCATCACCTATAGTAATTTTTTTACCTGAAGCCTTTAACAACTGACCTAAAATAACAAAAATTTCTGAAGCTATACGTATAGCATTTTTAAATGTACTAGCTCCTACTGGAATAATCATAAATTCTTGTATATCAATATTATTATCAGCATGACAACCACCATTAATAATATTAATCATAGGTACAGGTATAGTAAATAAAGATTGTTTTAATCCCATTAACTGAGAAATATATACATACAAAGGAACTTGTAAATATTTAGCTGCTGCCTTAGTAACAGCTAAAGAAACCGCTAAAATTGAATTAGCACCTAATTTAGATTTATTAGCTGTATTATCTAAATTAATTAATATATTATCAATTTTAGTTTGTTCAGTGACATCTAAACCAATTATTTCTTTAGAAATAATATTATTAATAATAAAAACAGATTTCATGACTCCCTTACCATAATAACGATCCATATCATTATCACGTAATTCTAAAGCTTCTTGTGAACCGATAGATGCTCCTGAAGGAACAATAGCTCGTGATATAACACCATTTTTTAAATATATCTCCGCTTCTATTGTAGGTGTACCACGTGAATCTAAAATTTCTCTCCCTAATACTTTTAATATTTTACTCATTTTATATCCTTATATAAAAAATGATTTTTAAAAATTAAATATATATATTTATATTAATATATATACTTCTTCTATATATCAATCATATATATATTATATAATATATAATTTATATTACATATACTATATTAAAGTATATTTCCCATATAAAAAACTTGACTTACATAATATATATACTATATACTATATATATAGTGGGATGGAGCAGTTAGGTAGCTCATCGGGCTCATAACCCGAAGGTCGCTGGTTCAAATCCAGCTCCCACAATTCTTTCTATTGTAAAATACCAAAAAAATGTTGTATTTTCCTTAATAAATAATCTGTAATATACAATACCCAATATTTGTTAAATTTTATTTTTAAAAAATTGTTTAGTAAACTAAATACCAATACAATAAAAAATATACCTTTTAATAAACCTAAAAAAGCTCCTAAAATACGATTTAATAAAAATGTACTATTATACAAAAAAAAAATTAACCAATATTTAAAATAAGATAAAATAATACAAAAAGAAAATAATAATAAACCATATAAAATAACAGTAATTAAAGAAGGTCCTAATAATAAATTAATATTTAAGAAATATTGTATAGAAGATAAAAAATAATAATAATATCTATTAGTTAATAGATAAGACAAATACCATATTATTAATGTTAATAATTCTTGTACAAAACCTGAATTATAACCTACATAAACAAAAAAAAATATCACCAATAACATTATATAATCAATAAAATTTATCATCATATATTTATTATAACACATACAAAAAATTTAAAATATTTAAATAATGTTAATTAACAATATATATAAAATATCTAATTTAATAATCTATATATATTTATATATTAATATTAAACAATCATAAATATAATTGTTAAATAAATATTTTACCATTAATATTTAAACCAATCTGATATAAATATAAACCATGTGCTTTCACTATTCGCATAGTAGGTAGAGATATATCTTTTTTATGTAATAATTCATATATTCAAGAATAAGAATAATGACGTATACCTACTAATAGTAAACTACTTACTATATTTCTTACCATCCTATATAAAAAAGAATTAGCCTGTATATCTATAATAATATATTTATTTTTCTGTAAAATATTTAAATGCATAATATGTTTAATAGTATTCAAAGAAGTATTTTTATCCGAAGAAAATACACTAAAATCATGTATACCTTTTAATAAAGAAGCTGCTTTTAACATTAAACTAATATCTAAAGGATAAGGATAATCAAATACTAAATTATATAAAAAACAAGAAGATAAAAAATTATTATTTATAATATATATATATCTCCTAAAAATAACATTTTTTCTAACATGTACTGATAAAGGAATATAATAAATTCAATTTAATAATATATCTTTAGGTAATAAACTATTAGTACCTAATAATCATTCTTTAATTAATCTATAAGTATAAGTATCAAAATGAAAAAGTTGTCCTATACCATGTACTCCTGAGTCAGTACGACTAGCACTAACTATGAATATAGGATGATTAGCAATAATAGATAAACAATTTTCTAAAACCTCTTGTACACTATTAACAGATACTAATAATTGTTTTTGTCATCCAATATAATTTGTACCTATATATCTTACACTAGCTAGTAATCTATATTTAATTAAAGACATTATATTTTTTTATAATACATACGTAAATGTTTATTTAATGGTTTACGTAAATAATATAATTTAGACTGACGTAAATAGTATTTTTTTAAAATTATAATTTTATATATAATAGGTGAATTAATAACAAAAAATTTTTCTACACCTATACCATAAGATGTTTTTCTTACAATTAATGAACTAAATATACCTTTTTTTTTAATAGAAATTATGACTCCAATGAAAGACTGTTTTCTTTTTTTATCTCCTTCTTGTATTCAAGTCTGTACATCTACTAAGTACCCAGTCATAAACATATTAATATCTCTTTTATAAAATCTTGATTGTAATAATCCAATACAGTTATTCATAATTATACATTAAACAATAATGTTTTAATATACTTTTTAAGTTTATTAAATATTTTTTTCTGATATTTATTAAAAAATATTTTATTTAATAAATATGGTTTATTTAAAATAGTACGTTTTAATGCTTCTAAAAATCTCCATTTTTGTATATATTTATGATGCCCACTTAATAAAATTTGAGGTACAGTAATACCTAAAAATTTTTTAGGTCTCGTATATATAGGATAACTTAACAAATTACAATTATTATTAAATGAATCTAATTCCACAGAATTAATATTATTTAATACTCCCGGGATAAACCTTACTAAAACATCAATTACTACTAACAAAGCTATTTCCCCATTACTTAAAATATAATCACCTATAGATAATTCTAAATCTACATAATTTTGTATAATTCGTTGATCTATCCCACTATATTTACCACATATAAATATTAAGGATTTAAACTTTAATAATTTATAAATAATATTTTTTTTTAATAAATGTCCTTGAGGAGATAAATAAATAACACATATATCAATATCATTACAATAATAATGTATAGCATCTTCTATAGCTAAAGCTAAAGGAAATACTTTATATACTACTCCTGGAACACCACTATAAATTTTACTATCAATATTTTTATTTTTCTTATTAATAAAATCTCTAGGATTCCAATAATTTAACGTGATAATACATTTATTGATAGCTTTTTTAAATAAACCATATTGAGTGAAATACTTTAAAAAATCAGGACTACTAGTAATAATACCAATATTCATTATCTTTTTTTTAAAAAAAAATTATAAAATTAAACATTTTTCAAATTATTAATATATAATTTATATTTCATATATAAACAATGTACTCTTAAAGTTGGTAAAGCACCTTTTAATAATCAATTATTATAATTAATAATATTTATTTTTAATTGCAATAAAATATTTTTTTGAAAAGGATTAAAAAAACCAATTTTTTCAAGAAATTTGCCCTGACACGATTTACGTCTATCCGCTACTATAATTTTATAAAATGGTAATTTATGTCTACCATATCGTGCTAATCTAATTACGACCATAATACCACCTTTTACTTATTTAATATTTTTTTACTTTAATCTTAGCAAAAAACATAAAATTAATCTGTTATTAATACATATATATTAAAAAACAATTTCTTTATACAGTGGGAGAGGGATTTGAACCCTCGATACAATAATCTGTATACATATTTTCCAAACATGCTCTTTAAACCACTCAGACACCCCACTAATTATATTAAAAATTATATATAATATAATTAATAATATAAGAAATCTTTGACATAAGCAATAATTATCTTTATAATATATCTACAATATTCCTCTGTAGTTCAGTAGGTAGAACAACGGACTGTTAATCCGTGTGTCACTGGTTCGAATCCAGTCAGAGGAGTAAAACATAAAAACTATTATATTATAGTTTATTTTTAATAAATTCTTTTCTTAAAATTACATCATCACCCATTAACATTTTAAAAACATTATCTACCTTAGTATTATCACAAATAGTAATTCTATATATTTGTCTTTGTTTAGGATCCATAGTAGTATGCCATAATTGTTCTGGATTCATTTCACCTAAACCTTTATAACGTTGTACATAAATATATTGTTTATTATTATTTAATATAAAATTAATTAAAACATAAAAATAATGAAAATAATATTTATTATTATTCAATAATATATATATATATTTATTTTTACCTAAAAAAAAAATTTTTTTAGAAAAATTTAATAATAATAAATAAGTATTCTGTCAGAAAATAATATCAAAAAAAAAATTATATCTTTTATAAACATATACAAAAATAATATTAATACCTATTCATACATGTTGTTTATATAAAACTAAACCTACAAATTTTCCATGAAACATATGATTTTTATTTAAATATTGTAAAAAATATTTTAATCAAATATGCTTCTTAAAAGAAGTAAAATATCTTTGAAATGATTTAAAAAACATTAATTTATTTAATATATAATCTAAATATTTATTCCTTTCTTTAAAAACACTACAAATATTAAAATAAAGTAATATTAGTTTAGTTAAAGCAAAATCGTTCAATATAAGCAAACTATTTATATTATATATATTAATATTCTGACATAATAAATAAACCTTATATTTAATTAAATCAGACTCTTCTCTAATATAAAATTCTTTTTTAAGATTATAAATCCTATATAATGGTGGACATACTATATATAAATGACCATTTACAATTAATTCTGGCATATATCTATAAAAAAAAGTTAATAATAAAGTACGAATATGAGCCCCATCTACATCAGCATCAGTCATAATAATAACTTTATTATATCTTAACTTTTTAATATCAAAATATTTAACACCTATACCACAACCTAAAACTTTAATTAACATATTTATTTCTTGTGAAGACAAAATTTTAGTTATTTTTTTTTTCTCCACATTCATAATTTTTCCTTTTAATGGCAAAATAGCTTGATATTTTCTATTACGCCCTTGTTTAGCTGATCCACCCGCTGAATCTCCTTCTACTAAAAAAATTTCTGAATTTAAAGAATATCTATCTTGACAATCAGCTAATTTACTGATTACTAAAGAATTTTCTACAAAATTAATTTTTTTAGATATTTCTTTTTCTCTTTTTAAAGAAATACGTAGATGATAATTATGAACAATTCTATGAATTATCACTTTACTATCAATGATATTTTTTAATAAATAATTATACAAATAATCACTAATATTATCTTCTATAAAAGACTTAATATCAGAAGAAATTAATTTTTCTTTAGTTTGTGAAGTAAAGATAGGATCTGGAATCTTTAATGATAATACTATATATAATCCTTCTATAACATCTTTAGCAACAACTACAATTTTTTTTTTATAATGGTATTCTTTTTCTATAAAATTATTAATAGTATGAACAAAAGCAGACTTTAATCCTAATAAATGTGTACCACCCTCTGTTTGATGAACATTATTAGTAAAACATTGAATATTATGTTTGGTAGTATTAATTCATTGTCCTACCATTTCTATAGAAATATCATCTTTTTTTAAAAAAGTATATAATATTTTTTTATGTATTTTTTTTTTATTTAAATACAAAGATTTTAAATAAGATTTAAGACCTCCCATATGATAAAAAATTTGTTTTTTATGAATACGTTGATCTAATAAAACTAATTTAACTCCAGTATTTAAATATGATAATTGTTCTAATCTAGTAAATAATAAAGATCATTGAAAAATAATATTATTATGAAAAATAGTTAAATCAGGTCAAAATCGTATATATGTACCACAAAATTTTGTAGTTCCTATAATAACTAATTTATTAACAGGAATACCTTTATAATATTTCTGGTAATAAATATATCCATCACGATATATTCTTAATATTAATTTATTTGATAAAGCATTTACTACTGATAAACCAACCCCATGTAATCCACTAGAAATAGTATATACTTTATGATTAAATTTACTACCAGTATGTAATACTGTCATAACTAATTCTGCCGCCGAAATACCTTCATCTTTATGAATACCTGTAGGTATTCCACGACCATCATCTAAAACTGATAAAGAACCATCTACATAAATTATAATTTTAATATTTTTACAATAACCAGATAAAACTTCATCTATAGAATTATCTATTATCTCAAATACCATTTGATGTAATCCAATACCACTATTAATATCTCCTATATACATACCTGGTCGTTTACGTACACTATTTAAACCTTTTAGTATCTTTATACTAGAAGCATCATAATTACTCAATTATAAACTCCTTTAATTAACAATAGATATATTTATTTAATAAATATGTTTATATTAAAATATAAGATATTTTGTAATAAATTACATTTTTTAATAAAAAACGATAATTTTATTTTATAAAAAATTATAATTGTAAAGGCATAATTATATTATATAAATATGGATTATTTAAATCATATATATGAACTACAGAAAAATTATCTTTTACATACATACGTATAATTGTAGAATATTTAATAATATTTACAATATCTAATAAATATTGAATATTTAAACAAATTATTATTTCTGACTTATTATATAATATATTTATTTTTTCTTTAATCTCATCATTATCTACACTATTAATAGAAAGATATAATATATTTTTAGTAATTCTAAATTTAACATAATTAAATAATATACTAGTAATAATAGACATACGTAATAATGCTTGTTTTAATATAACTATATCCAAATCAAAAAATACATATTTAGAAGATAATACTGAACTAGTATGATCAGGATAATCTCCTTTTATTAATTTAGAATATATAGTATATTTATCAAAACAAATTTTAATTTTATCATGATATATTTCAAATACTACTGATATATCATTATAATAATTTATAATCTTTAATAATTCTATAATTAATTTACGAGAAACAATAATAGAAAAAAAAATATCTTTATTTTTTATATTTACATCCATTAATAATAATTTATAGAATGACATTCTATGTCCATCAGTAGCAATAAAAAAAAAAAAATCTCCTATATATTTAATAGATATACCATTTAAATAATAACTAATATTATCTTTAGACATAGATAAATAAATAGATACAATAATATTTTTAAGTAAATTACTATTAATTATAAACTGATGATGATAAGTAACAAATTTTTGAAATAATGGAAAATCTTTAGGAGATAATACAGAAAAAAAAGATATATTATTAGCGCATGTTATTAACAATCTATTATTTTTATAATATAAAAAAATTTTAGATTTATTTGCAAAACTTCGACACAATTCATATAATTTACGTACATTAACAGTTATACTACCATCTTGATATATATATTTAGTAGATAATTTAATTTCATACATGATTTCTACATCTAAATTAGTCACTACTAAAGTTAGTAAACCATTATGTAATATTAATAATATATTGAATAAAATTAAATTTTTTGATAAATTAGGAGAATATTGATTTAGTTGACGTAAAGGTTCTAAAAGTGTATCTCTTTTTATAATAAATTTCATACTGAGTAATATAAATTATGTTTGATTAGTTATAATAATATATATTAACTATATATATAGTTAATATAATAATTAGTTATTAATTAATAAAATTATATTAATATTTTATTTATTAGTATATAATGTTTTATTTAAAAAATATTAATATATTAATATTTAATACATGTATTAATTGATATATACATAAAACTCATATAATATATTAATGATATCTATAAATATAATCATTAAAAATAAATAATACAATAAACAACAAAATTATTATGAAAAGAACATATCAACCTTCTAAAATAAAAAGAAAACATAAACATGGTTTTAAAAAAAGATCATCTACTAAAAATGGTAAAAAAATATTATTAAACAGAATACATAAAAAACGTAAAAAAATTTCTATATAATAATGATTATTTTTAATAAATTAACAAATAAAATTACATGACATACTATAACAAAATATAAAAAATGATTTTTAATCAAATACAAAAAAAATTTTCAATTTAAAAATATAATTAAAATTATTATTACTAAAAAAAAAATTAAATTAGCTTACCAACGTAACAAAATTAAAAGACTAATTACAGAAAATTACCGTATTTACAAAAAAAAAATACCATCTATAATAATTTTGTTTATCATAAATAAACATTTTTTGTATTTAACCAAAAAAAATCTTTTTTTTTTACTACATAAAATATGATCATATAAATACTAAATTTATATAATTCCTACTATAAAAAAATGTATTTCAAAAAAATAATTAATAATTGAAGTATTATCATTTGAATAATATTTTTTTCTATAACTAATACATATGCTGATAATAACATCATACCATCTATATTTAAAAATAATCAAGATAAATATTATCTCTTAAATAATAATGTTATGACATTATATATAAATATATATAATAGCAACATAGAACATATATTATTAAAAAAATATTTTACAAATAATAATTATAATCAACATAAAAAACTTTTTACAAAACAAAAAAAATACAATTATTTTACTAAAACAAATTTTTTACTATATAATAAAAATAATAATGATAATAATATAATTACGATCCCTTGAAAAATTACAAAAACTAAAACTACTTCAAACCATATATATATATATACATCTTATACCCATAAAAATATTATTTGAAAAAGAAAAATATCATTAACAAAAAATTCATACTTATTTAAAATAAAATATACTATATTCAATAAATCTAATAAAAAAAGAAAAATACGTATTATTAATTCATTAATACAAACAAAAGATATTAATCCACCACAATTTATATCATATTTTGATAAAAATAAAAATATCACCAATATATACGATATTTACAATAATACATTACATAATAAAATAAATATACAAAAAATACAAAGTTGAATATCACTACATAATAATTATTTTAGTAGTATATTATTTCCTATATTTAATAATAATTTAAAATATATTAATATATACAGTAAACTAATTAATAATAATTATATATTAAGTTATAAATCTAATTATATAACACTAAATCCACAAAAAAATACAATTATACATACTAAGTTATGAACTGGACCTAAAATATATAAAGATTTAAATCTTATTAATAAAACATTACCTAATATTATTAATTATGGTAAATTACAATTTATAATATTACCTATTATAAAAATATTTAATATTATTAATCACTATATACAAAATTGAATATTAACTTCAATATTTCTTATTATCATTCTTAAAACTATTACTTATCCTATTCACAAACTACAACTACAAACTATACATACTCTTAATAAAATAAAACCAATATTAAATAATATTAAAAAAAAATACATTTCTACTCCTAATAAATATTACTATAAAATAACACAAATATATAAAAAAAATAAAATTAATCCAATATACATTATTATACCTTTTATTATACAAATACCTACAATAATGATTATTATAAGAATTATTAATAATACAGTAGAAATAAAAAACTTTTCATTTCTATGAATTAAAGATCTCACTTATAATGATAAATATTTTATTTTACCTATTCTTACTAGTATAAGTACCTATTTAATACAACCACAACAATTTAAAACAAAAAATAAATATATATTATCTTTAATCATGATATTTATAGGATATTTAATGAATAAATTACCTTGTGGAGTACTATTATATTATTTAATAAATAATATAATTATATTATTACAACAAAATTTTTTTTACATTTAATGAAATAAAATGAAATTCATTGATACTATAATAGCTCAAGCAACACCATGTGGTAATGGTGGTATAGGTATTATTAGAATATCTGGACCACAAACTATTAATATATCATATAAATTATTACACAAAATTACTAAACCAAGATACGCAGTATATATACCTTTTAAAAACGAAAAAAATAAAACTATAGATCATGGAATAGCAATTTATTATAAAAAACCTTATTCATATACCGGTGAAGATATTTTAGAATTACATAGTCACGGTGGACAAAAAATAATAGAATTAATTATTAAAGTTATTATAAAATTACATTTACCAAATGTACGTTTAGCTAAACCAGGAGAATTTACTCAAAGAGCTTTTTTAAACAATAAACTTGATTTAATACAAGCGGAATCTATAATTAATATTATTAATTCTACATCAGAACAAGCTTTATTACATGCAATACAATCACTAGAAGGATTTTTATCTAAAAAAATTTCTTCTTTAATAAAAATTATACAAGATTTATTAATAAATACCGAAAAAATTATTACCTTTAATAATACAAAAAATACATTTTATAAACAATATATTTTTTATTTTAGAGAAAAAATTAAATATATATATAATAAAATTAACAATATATATAAAAATATTAAAAATAATTTATATAATCAAAATAGTATTAAAATTCTTATTATAGGTAAACCTAATGTAGGTAAATCTAGTTTAATGAATTACTTAACAAAAAAAAAAACATCAATAATAACAAATATTGCTGGTACTACAAGAGATTTAATAAAAGAATATATTAATATAAATAATATTAATATAAAAATTTATGATACTGCAGGTATACATAATACTAATAATATTATTGAACAAATAGGAATTAATAAAGCTCTAAAACATATCAAATCATCACAAATTATTTTATTCATTGATGTAAATCCAATTAATTGAAAAAAAAATATTATTAAAAACTATAAGAAATTAATTAATATTAAAAATAAAATTGTTTTTTTAATTAATAACAAAATTGATTTATATCAAATGCCTTATAAATATTATCATAAAAATAATTATTACATATTTAATATATCTATTCAAAATAAAATTGGTACTAAAGAATTTAAAAAAAAATTATTTTATAATATTAAAAAATTAAATAATATAGAAACTAATTTTAATACTAACTTAAGACAAAAAACAATTATAAAAAAAACACTCATAAATATTTATAATATTACAAAAATTAAAAAACAAAACATAATATATAATATTGATATTATTTACCATTATTTATCTAAAACCTTAAATAAATTAAATAATTTATTAGGTAAAAATAATAATATTAATGATAAAACATTAAATAAAATTTTTAAAAATTTTTGTATAGGTAAATAATATTATATATAATAATATATATAAATAGAATTAACTTATATAAAAATAAGTTAATTCTAAACAATATATAATTTTTAAAAATACTTACTATTTTTTAGAAAAAAATAACCAAGAATACTGATTATATTTAATTATATATCTAATAATATTAAATTCTTCTAAACATCCTAATTTATAATAAGCATCACTCATTAAAATTAAACTTAAACGCATAATATTATTATATGAATAATATTCCATCATATAAAAAACTCTATTTATTACTGAAATATAATTACCTTGTAAATAAAGAAATTGAATAATATTGTATTCATACAATTGCATATTTTTTTTAATTAAAGACATCTGATATACAGAATCAATATAATAAATACTATCAGGATAATCTCGTATTACAATTTGAAAATATTTAAATATCTTTTTATATAACTTATAATTATCATGAATATTATCTTGAGGAAATAAAATATCTTTTAAAAATAACTTTTTATTCTCAGATATTTTTATATAAACTAATCCATACATATAATATAAATAATCAAAATATTTATAATTTTCCTTTATCAAACATATATCAAGTAATTTTAACGCTGTTTTATATTCTCCTATACAATAATTTAAATAAATTAAAGTTAAATAACTCTGTTCAGAAAAAATATTTTTATCATATTTAATAATATTATTTAAATTTTCAATAGCTAAATCATATTGGTTATTAGTAATATAATATTCACTTTTTAAATATCAATAATTTAATTTAGATATTATCTTATCTGTTAATACATTATCAACATTTACATTACCAAAACTAAAATTTATACTAAATAAATTTAATAAAATCAAACAAATAATTTTTATATATTTAAACATATTTTTATATTTTTTATAGAATATTAAAAATTTTTAAAGACTATATATACTATATTATTTTATATTTATGAATAACTCAAATATATATTTAAAATACAAAATAGAAAAAAAACAACAACTAAATAGATTAGATAAAATCATACAAAAAAAAATAAAATTTTTATCTAGAAACAAAATACAAAATTTAATTAAAAATAAACAAGTATTAATAAATAATAAAATTAATATTAAAAAAAATAAAAAATTAAAAATTAATGATATTATCACTATAATAGAACCTATAACTACACAAATTAATACAAAAAATAAAAAAAAAAAAATACCTATTAATATTATCTATGAAGATACATATTTACTAGTTATTAATAAACACAATGGACTCATTGTACATCCTGGTACAGGTACAAATAATAATACATTATTAAATGCATTAATGTACTATTACCCCTAAAAATTTTAATATACCTAGATATGGTATCATTCATCGTTTAGATAAAAATACTACTGGATTAATAATAATTGCTAAAAATCTTGATATATATTATCAATTAAATAAAGCAATGAAAAAAAAATACATTATTCGTATATATACTACATTAGTATATGGACAAATAAAAAAAAATAATATTATTAATTTACCTATTAGTAGACATAAAAAAATACGTACCAAAATGTCAGTGAACCCCACAGGAAAAAAATCTATTACTTATTACTATGTAATAGAAAAATTTAATCAATATACATTATTAAATATTAAATTACATACTGGAAGAACACATCAAATTAGAGTACATATGCATTATATTAAACATCCTATTGTTGGTGATAATACATACTATAATAAATATAATTACAATAAAAATATAAATAATATTAATGATAAAATATTTAATCTTCTAAAAAGACAATTTTTACATGCTAAAAAACTTCAATTTATTCATCCTATGTATAAAACTCCAATTACTATTAATATTACTTTACCTGCAGATCTTAATAAAATATTATGTTATTTACGTACATATCATTTATCTTAAATCATCAAATCATCTCATAAGTAATAATGAAGCTGATATAGCATGTATATTATTGCTTATATTAAATCTATAAAAATACTCTTTATATTGATTATAATATATCTTAGCATCATAAGTAGTAAAAATTTCATCTACAAAAATAATTTTTTTACCAAATCTACTACCAATACGATTAGCAAATTTATAAATAAATTTATTTATTCAATTACACTGAAATATTTTAGATTGAGATATTCCTATAATTACCTCTAAACACTCTCATGAATTAAATATATTTTGTATCTGTCATCAACTAGGGATACCATTCTTTAAATACAAACATTTTAATGGAGTAACAGTTTTAAAATATACTTGCCCTATTGCTATACCTAAATACTTATAACCATAATCAAAAGATAATATAAACATATATATGTTATATACAATAATAATATTAATTTTTAGAGTATACTTACTTTTTATAATATAAATATATAATATAAATTATATTTATCATATTCAATTATATCTTAATTTAATAAAAAAAACATTAATCATAATTATAATATATTTATATATAATATTATAATAATTATACAATCAACTATTATAAATATATTTTTATATATAAAATAAATATCAAAAATAAATTTTTAATTTACATATTATACATAATATAAATATATATTTTTTATAATAAAAATATTTATATATTAATAAATAATATTTATATAATATTTATTACTATATACAAATTATATTGTAATAATAATTACACAATATATAATTCTTCATAACAAATTATTTCTTTTAAAAAATACTTTAATAAAATTTATATTTTAATATATAAAATATAAAATTAATTTAAATATATATTTATACATTAATAATAATAAAAAAAATATAAATCATTAAAACTAATAATTTAAATATAATCTATATAATAAATAAATATAATCTTAAAAAAATTTATATAATATACATAAACATTATTTATAGAATTTAAAATAAAATCTATATAATATATATTATATATATATATATTAATAAATAAAACATGTAATTTTTATTTATAATTTTATTATAAATATCTATATATTATAAAATTATAATAACAATCTTATATAAAAAATAAAACATAAAAAATATCATTTTATAAATACATTTTTAATAAACTAATATTAGTGTTAATAACATATAAATAAAATTATATTTATTAAATAATACTGTATATAATATATACAATTACTATATTAATATATATATTCTTTATTAATAAAATATAATAATTATTATTATTAATAAATAATTATATTATTATACACATTTTAAAACATTTTATATTATTAAAAAATTATATAATAAAATTATAACTTATCTAAAAATATTTATATCCTAAAAATATATTAATAAAACATCTTATAAATAATATTATTATTAATATATATATAAAACAAAAAATTTAAAATCAATAAAATAAAAAAAAAACTATATAAATATTAAAAACAAATATTATTTAATTACTATATTAAACATATATTTAATATTAATTATATATATATTTTATTAAAATTAATAAATAAATATTTATATAATTTACATATATTTTTATACACACAAAAATTATTACTACTAAATAAATATCTTTAATATATATTTTAAAAATAAAAACTCATGGAAAAAATCATTTTTTACAGTTCACAAGAATATGAAATAAAATATTTTATACAAGCAAATAAAAAATATAATTTTTCTTTAACTTTTATTAAAGAACAACTCAGTTTTAAAACAGTAAAACTATGTAAAAATTATCACCATGTATGTATTTTTGTCAATGATAATGCAATAAATGAAAATATTATTAATATATTGAACATATATAAAATAAAAACTATTCTTCTAAGATGTACGGGTTACAATAATGTAAATATATTACTAGCAAAAAAATATAATATAAGAATAATGAATGTACCATGTTATTCACCTGAATCTATTGCTGAATATACAATATCTATGATATTAAATTTAAGTAGAAAAATACATATAGCATATCAATATACAAAAAATAAGAATTTTTTAGTAGATGACCTAATAGGTTTTAATATATATAATAAAACTATAGGTATTATAGGAACAGGTAGAATAGGGACTAAAGTTATTAAAATTCTACAAGGTTTTCATACAAAAATTATAGCTTATGATATCATTCATTCTAACTATATTAAACAATTAGGAATTAAATATGTTACTTTAAATGAATTATATCAACAATCAAACATAATAAGTTTACATTGTCCTTATAATTATAAATCTAATTATCATATGATTAATAATAAATCACTAAAAAAATTCCAAAAAAATACAATGCTTATCAACACCAGTAGAGGTGAATTAATAGATACTAAAGCTATTATTAACGCTTTAGATAACGGTATTATTAGTCATTTAGGATTAGATGTATATGAATTTGAACGTCAACATTTTTTTAATAATAAAGTGAATATTTTATTAAAAGATAAATACTTACAACTATTGTTATCCTATAACAATGTTTTACTTACTAGTCATCAAGCTTTTCTTACAGAAGAAGCATTAACAATTATTGCTAATATCACATTAAATAATGTTTATCAAAATATTACAGATCAAATATCTCATAATTATATTAATTAATATTAAATATTAACAAAATATTAGCTAATACTATAAAAAATATTTAAAATATAAGAAATATAAGTAATATAAAAAATAAATACAACAAAATTATTTATTTAATATAAATGACTAATTTTAAAAAATTAAAATCTATATATAATAAAAATAAAAATATATATACTAAAATCAAAACTGATAAATTACATAAAGGACTTAATATACATACTATATATAAATTACATAAAAAAAGAAAAGAACCTCAATGAATGCTTAAACTAAGATTAAAAGCATTTAAACAATGAAATAATATGAAAGAACCTCACTGAATTAATGGACATTACAATAATTTAAATTATCAAAAATACAACTATTATTCTGCTCCTATTTTTATTAAAAAAAAAAAAACATGAAATACAAAACCTATATTTAATACATTTAAAAACTTAAATTTACTCACTAATAAAACAAAAAATGCTACAGATATTATATTCGATTCTATATCTATTAAAACTACATATACAAATCAATTACATAAATTAGGTATTATTTTTTGTTCCTTTCAAGAGGCATTACTAAAATATCCAAAAATTATTAAAAAATATTTATGTACAGTAGTACCATACAAAGATAATTTTTACGCTGCTTTAAATACATCTGTATCTTCCGATGGTACTTTTATTTATATACCTAAAAATACAATATGTCCTATTACATTAAATACATATTTTAGAATTAATTCAAAAAATACTGGTCAATTTGAAAGAACTTTAATTATTTTAAAAAAAAATAGTTATTTAAACTACAGTGAAGGATGTTCAGCTCCTATAAGAAAAAAATATCAATTACATGCAGCAGTAGTAGAAATTATCCTATACGAAAAAGCTGAAATACAATATACTACTTTACAAAATTGATACGCAGGTAATAAAAAAAATAAAAAAGGTATACTAAATTTTGTAACAAAAAGAGCTCTATGTAAAGGGAATAATAGTAAAATATCTTGATTACAAATAGAAACTGGATCAGCCATAACATGGAAATACCCTAGTAGTATTTTATTAGGACATTACTCTCAAAGTAATTTTTACTCTATATCTCTAACAAAATTTAATCAAATATCAGATACTGGTACTAAAGTTATACATATTGGTAAACATAGTAAATCTATGATTTTATCTAAAAGTATTGCCTTAGATAACAGTAATAATACTTATCGTAGTTTAATTAAAATACATAAAAAAGCTAATTTTACTAAAAACTATACACAATGTGATTCTCTTATATTAAGTCAAAATGCTAATACCTATTCATTACCTACTATATCTAATAACAACAAATACGCTAATATTGAACATGAAGCTAGTACAAATTTTTTTAAAAAAAAACAAATATTTTATTTACAATCACGAGGTATAAATAAATCTATAGCACTAAATATGATAATTAATGGTTATTGTCAAAATATTATCAATCTATTACCAATAGATTTAATCTGAGAAGCTAAACAAATTTTATTACTCGATACTAATCAATAATTGATATAATATATGTATGTATATATTAAAAATACAAAATTTATCTGTTAATATTAAAAATACTAATATTCTTCATAAAATTAATATTAATATTAAATCTGGAGAAAGTCATTTAATTATAGGACCTAATGGATCAGGTAAAAGTACATTATCTTTAATAATAATAGGAAATGAAAAATATACCATTACAGATGGTAAAATTTTATATTATGATAAAAATATAAAAAATATTAGTATTGATGAAAGAATTAAACAAGGCTTATTTATTTCTTTACAAGAAAATATAACTATCCCTGAACTAAAAAACAAAATTTTATTAAAATATTCTATAGATTCTATAAGAGAATACAATAATAAAAAAAATATGAATTGATATACATTTAATAGAAATATAAAACAATATATGTCTTTATTAAAATTTTCAAAAGATTTTTTAGAACGTCCTGTAAATAAAAATTTTTCTGGAGGAGAACAAAAAAAAAATGACATACTACAAATATTACTACTTAAACCTAAATGTATTATTTTAGATGAAATAGACTCAGGACTTGATATAGATACATTAAAACAAATTACTAATATTATTAATAATCGTATTAAAAATAATAAAGCAGTAATAATTATTTCACATAATCTACAAATTATTAATTATATTAATATTCATTACGTACATATATTATATAAAGGACAGATTATTCATACAGGAAATACAAAAATTATAAAATATATACAACAATATGGTTATAATTATATATTAAAATAATATAATATATACAAATATTATTTAAATATAACTAATTTTTTTTTAAAAGATAAAAACTTTGAAAAATATTTTTTGGAAAATTAAACATAATTTATTAAAAATTAAATCCATAAAAATTATTTTTTTAAATAATAAATTATTATATAACAATAAAAAATATATTAATAAATATTATCAAATTAATATACAAAATAATTTTAATTCAAAACAAAATATATTTAATAATATTATTCATCTACATAAACAAAAATGTAATAAACAATATATAATTAATATATTACCCCAAAAAAAAATATTACTACCTATATATATAATATACCTTCATAATAATTATAAAAAAGATATCTTTTATATTAATAAAATTATTATAAATAAATATACACATATTGATTTAATAGAACATTATTTTAATTTATGTAAAGATAAAATATCTTACTTTTTTATATCTCAAATAAATATTAAAAAACACGTATATTTAAATTATCTTAAAATTATTAATTCAAATAATTTATCTAAATATATTACTTATAATGAATGAATTTTACATAATTATGTACATATTATAAAAAACATATTTTTTCTTAACGCTAATTTAATTAAAGAGACAACATTTATAAATACTACTAAAAAAAATATTTTAAATATCAATAGTTTAAGTTTATTACAAAAACAAAACAAATATAAATATAAAATATTTTTATTACATAAAAAAGATAATACTATAAGTAATCAATTACATAAAAGTTTAATACTTAAAAAAAGTACTTATATTCTACATATTTTAATAAAAATATTTAAACAATCCAATAACACTATTACTAAATTGACTAATAATAATATACATATAAAAAATATTAAGAATATTACTATTAAACCTGAACTCAAAATATATAATAAAAATTCTATCTGTAAACACCATTGTACTATAAAACAATTAAATAAACATTATATTTTTTATCTACTAAGTAGAGGATTAAAAAAAAATCAAATTATTCACATATTATCTATAATATTTTGTAAAACAATTATTTATAAAATAAACAATAAAAACATAGAAAAAAACATAAAAAATATTATTAAATATTATATAAATAAAAATTATGAATTTTAATATTAAAAATATAAAAAAAGATTTTCCTATTCTTAATCAAAGAATTAATAAAAAAAAACTAATTTATTTAGATAATGCTACTACTACACAAAAACCTAAACAAATTATAAAATACCTTAATTATATTTATAAACATACTTATGCTTCACCACATAGAGGAATATATTATTTAACTAATAATATTACTGATCAAATCGAAAATGTCAGATATAAAATAGCTAAATTTATTAATGCTAGTTCTCCTGAAGAAATTATATTTACAAATAATACAACAACTGCAATTAATTTAATAATTAACAGTTGAGGTAAAAAACATTTAACTAATGACCATAATATTATATTATCAATTACAGAACATCATTCAAATCTTATACCCTGATATAAATTAAAAACAAACATAGGATATAAAATAAAATTAATTAATATTAAAAATAATGGTTCTATTAATATAGAACATTTAAAATCATTAATTAATAAAAATACTAAACTAATATCTATTACACATATTTCTAATATACTCGGTATCGTAAATCCTATTCAAAAAATATTAAAAATTACAAAAAAATATAATATAACATCATTAATAGATGGAACTCAAGCAATAGCCCATATTAAAGTTGATGTCCAAAAACTAAATTGTGATTTCTATATTTTTTCAAGTCATAAAATATACGCACCTACTGGAACAGGCATTATTTATGGTAAAAAAAAAATTTTACAAACTTTAGATCCATGAATATATGGAGGTGGTATAATTACTAATTTAAACATAAAAAACAATAATATTTCTAATATTCATATTATTAATAGTCCATGAAAATTTGAAGCAGGTACACCTAATATAGAATCTATATTAAGTTTAGGTATAGCTATTGATTATATCAAAAAAATTGGTATAAATAATATTATGAAATATGAATATAAATTAATAACATATACTATTAATAAAATAAAACAAATACCAAAAACAAAAATATTCGGAATATCTAAAAAACGTATAGGTATATTATCTTTTAATATTAACAATCATCATTGTTATGATATAGGTATTTTATTAAATAAATATGGTATTTCTATTAGAACAGGACATCAATGTTGTTTACCTCTTATGAAATATTATAAAGTACCCGGCATGTGTAGAATATCACTAGCTATATATAATTCTAAAAAAGATATTAATATATTAATAACTTCATTATATAAAATTATTAAGTTATTAACTCAATAAAAAAACATGAAAAACTTACCAAAGTTATCTGAAATAATTAATTATTTTAATACATGTATAGATACAGAAGAAAAATTTCATTATTTAATTCAATTAGGAACTAATTTACCTTTAAATCAACAAAATATTCGTAATAATAATAATATTATACATGGATGTCAAAATAAAATATGAATAACAATTATAAAATATCCTAAATTAATAATTAATGCAGATAGTAACACATTAATTATGAAAGGAATATTAATGATATTAATCATAATTTATACTCACATGAAATATAAAAAATTAAATATTATTAAAAACAAAATAATATATGTTTTCAAAAAAATTAATTTAATTCAATATATTAATATTAATATATTAATAGGTATTAAAAAAATCATTGATAATATTAATACAAAAATATTATATTAGTTATAATAATTACAACTAAATAGCATTATATTTTATAATTTTATTTATATATTAATTACATTAATATCCTAAATATATTTTTTATATATATACTAATAATATATATTCATATTTAGTTATTAATACTAATTACTAAATATTTTATAAATATATTACTAATATATCTATAAAAAATATTATAAATAATTAATAAACAAAAATAATATATAAATATTTAATTAAAAAATCAATATCTTTTTTAATCATCAGATTTATCTTTTTCTTTTATATCTTCTGTCTTCTTATCAGATGTTTTAGTTTCATCTTTTTTAATATTCATAACATGATCAATAGCTGATTGTACTGTAGTAATTTTTTCTGCTTCCTCATCAGTAATTTCTATATTAAATTCTTCTTCTAAAGCCATAATTAACTCAATTATATCTAAAGAATCAGCCCCTAAATCATCTACAAAAGAACTATGATTTTGTATTTTATCTAACTTTAAATTTAATTGTTCACTAATAATTGTTTTTATACGATCTTCTATATTAGTCATAAATTATAATCTCTAATTGTTTAATACAATACTAAATTAAAATATTATGTTTACAATATATATTGATTAATAAATACTTAATAAGTAGTATACACTATATTTAGTTTATATAAATAAAAAAAAATAATAATATAATATATATTATATCTTAATAATACATAAAATATATATTTATCTCTTTTTTACATAAAAATTATTTTTTTTTACGCATAAAAAAAAATTGTTTATACCTATATCAACCATCATCACTAATATGATGATATAAATTACATTTATTATTTTTTATATAAAAATTAGGTATTTTTAATTGAATATGTGCTCTACGCATACCTCTTTTTGACCTACTTTTTTTACTTTTTTGTACTGCCATATTACCTCTAATCAAGATAATTAATACTACTAACTGTTTGAATTAAATGCAATATTTTATATAAAACTATATCTAAATCAGATTTAATATAAAGATATTTATGTAAATACATATGATATATTTTAATAGAATACGAATGTAAAAATAATCTCGATATCTTAGTAAATAATAAAAATTTAAGATTTAATTTTTTATTACCATACATATTATCCCCTAAAATAGGATAACCTAATTGACTAGTATGTCTCCTTATTTGATGTTTACGTCCAGTAATTGGATATATACGTAATAAAGTAAAATTTTTAATATACTTAATAATTTTAAAATACGTAATAGCATATTTATATTTAGTAATAATCTGTTTATTACAAATACGTGCTATATCTAAATAAGTTTTTGCATAAGTAAGTGTATTAGGCCATTTTCCATATACTAATGCTATATATGATTTATATATTTTATGTTCCTTTAATAAATCATGTAATGATAATAACATTTCTCTATTTTTAGATAACATTAATATTCCTGTAGTATATTTATCTAATCTATGGACTAATTCTAAATATTTATAATTTATTAAACATCTATATATATCTATAATATTTAAAGAAATTTTAGTACCACTATGTACAGATATACCATAAGGTTTATTAATAATTAATAAATAATCATCTTCATATAAAATATATTTAGTAAAAAAAAATATTTTTTTTCTAAATTTTTTTCTTTTAAATGTAATTAAAGGTAAACGTATAACATCATTTAATTGACATTTATATTTAGGTAATACTCTTTTTTTATTTACTCTAATATTACCTTTACGTATTAAAGAATATATTTTATTTTTTGTTAAATCTTTAATAACCCTAAATAATAAATTATCTATTCTTTTACCTACATTATTACATGTAATAATTAAATAATTAATAAAAAATTTTTTTAACATAATTAATATAACTTTTAAAAAATTTATATCTAATATTCACTATTAAACATATAATGTTATATAATACATGATTTTACATATACTTAATATAATAGATATAATATGAAAAATAAATATAATTATACTAAAATTGAAAAAATAATACAAAAATTTTGAAATATTAAAAAGAGTTTTATTACAAATAAAAATACACATAAAAAAAAATTCTACTGTTTAGTAATGTTACCATATCCTTCAGGAATATTACATATAGGACATATTAGAAACTATACTATTGGAGATGTTATAGCTAGATATCAAAGACTAAATAATAAAAATGTTTTACATCCTATAGGATGAGATGCATTTGGTTTACCAGCAGAAAATGCAGCTATATTACATAAAACAACACCTAAAAAATGAACTTACACAAACATTAAATATATGAAAGATCAATTAAAAATGCTAGGTATTAGTTATGATTGATCAAAAGAAATTAATACATGTGATCCTAAATATTATAAATGAGATCAATGATTATTCTTAAAATTATTTAAAAATAAACTAATTTATCAAAAAAAAGAAATAGTAAACTGATGTCCTAATGACAAAACTGTATTAGCTAATGAACAAGTAATTAATAACAAATGTTGAAGATGTAATACATCTATTATATACAAATATGTATTACAATGATTTATAAAAATAAAAAAATATGCCTATATATTACATAAAAATCTAAAATTACTTAAAAAATGACCTATTAATGTAATTAATATGCAAAAAAATTGAATAGGTAAAGATAAAGGTTACAAAATTAAATTTCAAATAAATAATACACCCCAAACTATTAATATCTTTACAGATAAACTATATAACTTTAATAATATTGTTTGTATTTCTATTTCACTCAATCATAAATTTATTAAAACCATCTATTCTACTTATACTAAACAAATTAATAAAATACAAAAAAATATTCTATGTCAAAATAATAATATATATATAGGGTATAAAATACCATACAAATTAATACATCCTATTCATAAATATCTTATTCCTATATGAATAACAAATTTTACTGAATGTTTATTTAATACTAATATAATATATATTGTTAATGACACTAAAAATATAAAATTATATAATTTTTTAAAACATAATCATTTACTTAAATTATCCTACAATAATAAACAATATGATAATGATCAAATAAAAAAAATTCTGTTATTACAAAAAAAAATACAATATAAAACTAATTATAAACTTAAAGAATGATCTATTTCAAGACAAAGATATTGAGGTACCCCTATACCTATAGCATATAATAATAAAAAAATTTTTCCTATTCATGAAAAATATTTACCTATTTTATTAAAAAAATATCATAAAAATATCATAAATACTAAAAATTATATAACAATCCATAACAAAAAAATGATATTAGATAATAATACTATGGATACTTTTATAGAATCATCTTGATATTATACTAGATATATATCACCTCACAATAATAAAAATATATTTAACATAAAAAAAGTAAATTACTGATTACCTATAGATGTATATATTGGTGGTATAGAACATGCTACATTACATTTAATATACATGAGATTTATGCACCAAATTATGTATAAATTAAAACTAGTAAATATTCAAGAACCCATTAAACAATTAGTTTGTCAAGGATTAATATTAAATTACACTTTTTATTATATAAAAAATAATAAAAAAATATGAATTAACTATAAATATGTTAAAAATAAAAAATATTTTTATAAAAATAATAAAAAAATACCATTAATTAATAATGGAATACAAAAAATGTCAAAATCTAAAAATAATGGTATAAATCCTAATAATATTATTAAAAAATATGGAGCAGATACTTTAAGAATATTTATTCTATTTGCAGCACCAATTAAACAAAACTTTATATGAAATCAAAATGGTATTACAGGTTGTTATAATTTCTTACAAAATATATGAAATATAAGTTATACCTTTTTAATAATCAATAAAAAAAAATTAATTAAAAATAATAATATTAATAAATATATTATATATTATCATTTATATGATACTATTATTCAAGTCACTAAAGATATTAAAACATATAACACATTTAATACAGCTATATCTACTATAATGATATTTTTTAAAAAAATTAACCATATTACTATTCAATCACTATATGATTATGCAATAATAAAAAAATGTATTAATTGTATTTTAATACTATTATTACCATTCGCTCCCCATATATGTACATATTTATGAATTAAAATTAATAAAAATTATAAAATAAATAAAATAACATGACCAAAAATTAACAGTATTTATTTAATAAAAAAAACTAATAAATTAATTATTCAAATTAATGGTAAAAAAAAACATATAATAATAACTATTATTAATATTACAAAATATAAATTAATAAAAATAATTAATAAAAATCAATTAATTGATAAATATTTACAACAAAAAAAAATACAAAAAATTATTTTTATTCCTAACAAAATAATTAATTTTGTCATTAATTAAATCTACAATACATTTATATATTCAATAATAAAAAATAAATAAACATATGCTTTCATATATTAATAAATATAATAAAATTTATATGATTACTGGAAATAATATTTTTACAAAACAAAAATACAAAAATTTTATAAAAACAAAAATTATATCTTTATACAAAAATATAAATATAATTTATAATTTTTTTACTAAAGAAAAATTATCACCTACATGATATAATAAATTACAAAATTATAATTTATTTAATAATAAAAAATTAATTATTATAAATATACTACAAGTTAATTATATTAAAAATAATAAAAGATTAAAATATTTATTTAATCATATTAATCAATGAAAAATCATATTAATAATTCATTATGAATATAATACTACAACAAAAGAGTTATTATATATAACTAACTTACCATATAATATAATACATATAATATGTAATTATGGTCATAGTAATAACTACTCATTAAAAATACATAATAACAGATATTTGTGTCATACAATAAATTCATTAAATTATAAAAACAATAATATTTTTAATATAAATACATATTACAAAATAATAAAAAAAAAAAAAATAAATGAAATTTTAAATTTAATTTATAAAAGTAATGTACTACCATATGACTTACTAATAATAATGAATAAGATAACTAATCTTATGCAATGAAATTGCATAAAAAATATTACCAAAAATTATAATATAATTCACTATATACAAAAATATGAAATTGCTATTAAAAAAAATAAAAAAAATATTCCTAATATTACACATATAATAGAAAATATTATAATAAAGTATATTACTTAAATAATCTTTTTTCTAGTAAATTAAAAACAAACTTATAATTTTTTAAACTTCACAAAAATATATCTTTATATCCATATACAGTAATTTTATATTTAGCTCTAGTAATAGCTGTATAAATTAATTCACTATTTAATAATATAGAGAAATAATTAGGTAATAATAATACAATATGATCACATTCTAATCCTTGTGCTTTATGTACAGTCATAAATCATGCACTATTTAAATAATTAATTAAATGAGGATAAATATATTTAACTTTATTTAAAGATTTAATAAAACATAACTTTAATAAATTATATTTTAAAAGAAAAATACCTAAATCCCCATTATATAATTTTAATTCATTATTATTCTTTGTAAGTAAAATAGTTTTACCTAAATAATAATATTGTTTTCATAAATATGAATATTGAATATATTTAACTAATTTATATTTTATTAAATATTTATCAATAAAATTATTAAGAAAAACACAACCATAATATGTATCTTTAACAATAGTTAAAAACTGTATAGAATTAAATAATGTAAATATATCCATATAATTATTAGTAGATATACAACCATCTATTAAAGTAATATAACTAATTATTTTTTTTAAACAAAAATTAAGAAAAATATCATATTTATATATCGATAAATCATAAAAAGTAAAATTTTTTGTATAATTAATATTATACAAAAATTTATCAATATATGTATATAATCTTTTTTTAATACAAACTATTAATTTATTAACTATATAGTTATGATCAAAACGATAATTAATATGTAAAAAAAAAATATTACTTTTATATAACGAAAGATAATATATATCTCATATATTTTTTTTATGTTTATAATATAAAAAACATTTTATATAATACTTAATTAAAAACATACTAGTACACAATGAATAAAACATATTACCAACTTCAATTGGAGACAACTGATTACTATCACCAATTAAAATAATCTTAATATCTCTAGGTAAAGCTTTTATTAAACAATCAAACATATAATAATCAATCATAGAACATTCATCAATAATTAATCAAGAAATATTTAATTTATTAAATTCATGATATTTAATCATATTTTTACTATAATTAAAACCTAATAATTTATGTATAGTTATTACATTTTTTGGTAAATACATCATTAATTCATTTTTTTGAATAATATTTAACTTAGAATATGTTTTTAATAAACAATTAGTTAAATGTGAAGCAGATCTTCCAGTAGGTGTAACAATACGTACATTATTATTATTAGTATATTGAAAAAGTTTATATATTATTATTATTAATTCACCTATTAAAGTAGTTTTACCAGTACCCGGACCTCCTGAAATTAACATTAATTTATTAGTAATAGATAAATAAACTGCTAATTTTTGATATTTATCTAAATAAGACGATAACAAATAATTGTTTAATCATATTTTCTGTTTATGATTTAAATTATTTTGAATAAATAAATTCTTCTTAACAAAAAATATGATATTATTTTCATATAATCAATATTTTCATAAATAAATACAATTATTGTATAATATTAACGGAGTACAAATACCTCAATAATCCTTACTTAAAACACCTGACATAAATAATATGTCAAGACAATTTTCTATTGTTAAATAACAACGAAAAAAAAAATCTAAAAAATTTAAAATAAAATTATTAAAAATACGAACTACAAATAAATAATCTAAAGGTATACAAACATGACCATTACGATTACCTATATTTACTAATAATATAAATAATTGACATATAGGGGTATATAATGTATAATTAATTATTTTAGTAACATAAAAATCTAATAAAGAACAATATTTTTTATTTATACAATCATTAATAAATTTATTAATTAATATATTTAATTTCATAATTAACAAAAATCCCATTTACCCATAAAAAATTTACTTAATTTATAAATCATTTTAGACTTAGGTTTAATATATAAAATACCAGTTTTACTATAAGAAAAAACATCTAAATCTAATCCTCTTAAAAAAATATAATAAATACCTCCAAAATATTTTTCATATGTATAATCAATAAATTTATATTTTAAATAATTATGTATAGCTAAAACATATATTTGATATTGAAGATCATATCTATACTTTAACATTATATTAAACATATTACGTATATTATAATCAGAATAATTAGTACCTAATCAATGAGATTTATAATCAATAATATAATATTTATCTTTATATCTAAATAAAACATCAATAACACCATTAATATACCCATATAAACTAGATAATTGTAATTTATATTCTTTACTAGCATAATTAGATAAAAAATCATATTTATTAATTAAAAAATAATATTTCTTTATATTAAATTTTTTATTAATAGGTATATAAAACTCAAATTCTTTAGACAAAAAATTAATATTTTCATCCAGTAAATTACTATGAATAGTATATAAATTTACATACAAAACATTTTTAATCATTTCTTTTATAATCGAATGATATTTAATATCAATATCATATTGATCTAAAGTAAATTTTTTAAAATATAAAGAAAATTGAACAAAATCTATTTCTTCTAATATCTTATGTAAAATAATACCAATATTTTTACCACGAGGTAGATGACATTTATCATATACAGGATCTAAATAAGACATATACTTAATATTATTTATCTTATTTAAATTAAAATTCTTTAATAAAGAAGAATATATTAATAATTCACTAAATATTACAGAATAATTATAAATTTTTTTAATATTAGTAAAATTACATATATTTATATTATTACTATTTATAATAGTTACAGGTGTTAAATATGAATAACGTTTAATTTTATTATCATATCTTTCATAATTATTTAAATTAACAAAAATATTTTTAATATACTTGCAATTCATTTTATAATATATAAATAATTTTTTAATATCTAATTTATATAAATCTAAAATACTATTTTTAGTAATTAATCGAATAATTGCTAATGTATGAAAATATTTTTTTTCTACTGTACTAGAAGGAAGATATAAAAAAATATTACATTGATAAACTGCACGTGTTATAGCTACATATAATAAACACATATTTTCTGATATAACAATATTATTAATATTTTTATTATATTTTTTATATAAATAAATAAAAAATTTAACTTGTTTAACATCATATTTATAATTAATTTGATTTTTTTGATGTAAAAAAAATAAATAAGGTAAAAAAACTATATTATATTGTAAACTTTTAGATTTATGTATAGTAACTATAGTAATAGTATCTAAATAATTATCAGAAGATCTAATATAATAATTACTATTAATCGTATTTATAGAATTAACAATATTTTTCTCTAATCAATAAATAAGTAATTTTTTACTATGTAATGTAGAAGAAATATTTAATAATATTTCACTAATATGTATTATATTTGTTAAATATTGTTTACCAGAAAATTGATAATACATTTTATTTACTAAATTAGTATTTTTTACTAAAAATCTAATCATAGTAAATATATTATATTTATCCCATAAATCATAATATAAATGTAATTCATTAATTAAATTATTATAATAAATAAAATTATTTAATAACATTTTATTTATAAATAAATCTATCCCATAAAAAATAGTAGAAATAGCATTTCTAATATATAGTTTAACATTAGGATATAATATAGCCTTTAATATAAATAATAATTCTTTAGCTTCTAAAGTAGCAAATACATTTGTATGAGCAAGACAACTATTTGTAATAGGAATATTATGTTCTTTAAAAACATCATATATCAATGATATTTCTTTATTTTTATGTACAATAACAGCTATATCATTAGGAACTAAATACCTTTTAGTAAAAAGAGAATTATTTACTAAAGAAAATTGTTTTTTACTATTTAATAAATCTAAAATACGGTAAGCACAATAATGTGCTAAAAAATATTTAATTTGTTTACGATTAGTATGTAAAAAAGTATAAAATTTAATAGATTTTTCTACATTATTTTTTTTATACATATATAAATATTTATTTTGTAAAGAACTCTTAACAGGAATATATGTAATTTTTTTAAATACGAAAGGATTAGAAAACCTATTAAACAAATAATTAATACTTTTAACCATACTATATGTTGATCTTCAATTTATATGACATGTAAATCTATTTTTAATTTTTTTAGACATTAATAAATAATTATCTAAATTAATACCTCTAAAAGAATATATAGTTTGTTTAGGATCACCTATAAGAACTAAAACTGTATGAAAAATACTTCTATTATATATATATATATATTTAAAGATATTAAATTGAATATAATCTGTATCTTGAAATTCATCAATTAAAACAACAGGATACTTTCGTCTTATCAAATTAATTAAATATAATTTATTTTTATCTTTAATTATTAATTTATTTAAAATAACTATCAAATCATCAAAAAACAAAAAAAAATTTTTTTTTTTATTACTAGATAATTTTTTTTTAACAAAAGTAATACATAACATTATTATAAAATAATACAAATCATTTTTTATAACAAATAAATGTTCAATATCTAAATAAAAATGTAATAAACTATTATTAGATGGTTTAATATTTAATTGTATACATGTATTACTAAATCTTTTAAGACATAATGGTATATAAAAACTATTAGTCTTTTGATAACATCATTCTGTAATAATTTTGCATCAAACTTTTAAATATTTCTTATTATATATATGTTTATTAACACTATATAGTAATAATTGATTATAAATTATTTTATTTATTAATAATCATTTAGATTTAATATCTCTAATAAATTTAATTATATGTTTATAACAAAATAATATAGATGAATATTTATTTTGATATACTATATCAAAATCAATAAAATTAAAAAAAGGAATAATATTAATACTTAATTTACTAGGATTATGTCAATATTTTAAAATAACTTGAATTATACATTTAGGTAATAAAGAAAAATATTTATGTCAAAAATTGATTACATATTCTTGAATAAATTTATATTTATTTTCATTTATATGAGTACCTAAATATAATCTACTAAATATAGGATAAGTAAATAAAATTTTTTTACAAAAACTATGTATCGTAAAAACAGAAATAAAAGGCATTAAATCCTCATATTTTTGTAAAATCTTAATAATATTAGATTTATTTTTAATTAAATTATATAATTCACTAATATCTTGATTAATAGGCTTATTTAATAAACAAGATATTTTCAGATCAGTAATACTACGTATTATTCTATTTTTTATTTCTAATATAGTATTTTCAGTAAAAGTAACTATTAATAATTTATCAATAGATAAATTTTTATATCTATAATTTATATTAATATTTAATAAAAAACGTAAATATAATTGAATAATAAAATAAGTTTTACCAGTACCAGCTGAAGCTTCAATTAAATTATTTCTTTTTAATTTTATAGTAAATGGATTAATTTGACACATGTAAATATTTAAAATTATTTATGAAAATTAATTTTTTTAATATTACAATTAAAAATTAATTGTAATAATCATTTTTCAGCATATTTAATAACATATGCACTATCAATATATTTATTTAAATAATTTCTTAATTTATAAATATTTATCTCATTTAATTCACCTATATAATATATACTACCATATAAAGATGTTAATATTTTTTTATAAACAAAACTTAATAAATATTTATTTAATTTTAATTTATTATATATATTATAAGCAGATAATATTCACATATTACTTGTTTGAGGTAGAAAAAAAAAAGGATAAACAATACCTTTATGATAAGCTAATATATATTTATATATAATAGTATATGCTTTATTAATATTAATATATGGGAATAATAATATATGATCATAAGTATATAAATAACTATTATAATTACCACCTAATAAACAATATAATAAATGTTCAAAAAAAAAACATAATATATCTAAAACATTTATTTTTTTTGGTAACCATTTAATAACACCTATTTTATTAGCAGATCCACATAAAAATGTACCAGTAATATTAAATAATTTACTTACATAAGTAAATCTATATTTTTTTATATACTTATATTGTATTAATACTAATTTAACTAAAGTAAAAAACTTATTTTTTTCTTTATCTCATACTAATTTCCCCAAATTTTTTAAAGGAATAATATTATGAAAATATCAAAAATAATTTATATTATCTAAAGAAATTTTATCATTTAATATTAATAATATTAATTTATATTTTAATAAATAAAATTTATATTTATTAATATTTAATCATTCATTATTAATATGAATTCTTTTATTAATATAAAAATTAATTTTTAAAATATAAAAACAATAATAATTAATAGGATGCATTCAAAATAAACATAAATTTTTTAAATATAATGTAATAATAATCTTATTATTAACTAATATATATCTATATAAATATTTTTGTACCTGAACATCTACATAAATATTTAAACATCATTCATAACAAAAACTACCATAATAAATTAATTTATTACTAAAATTTATAATATCATAAACTACTATACTAGGAAGATAATAAATATTACTTAATACAAGTATTTTAGATTTAACTAAAATATGAAATTTATTTTTTATATATAAAAAATTACTTAATATATAATCAATAATATTCTTAATAACAAAAGATGGTAAACATTGTTTATATGTAATAAAAGAAAAATTAATATAACTAATATATAATCTTTCTTGAGCTGAAATTAAAAACTCTAAAAAAATATATTTATCTCAATCTACTGGGTCTTTATCAGTCCAATAAGATTTATTTAACATTAAATTAATATCATTAATATAAATATTCTTAGGATAAGTATTATTCATACCTATTAAACAAATAACTTTTTTTTTAATACCATGTACAGATTTAAAAGTACAAAAATTAATCTTATTAATTGATAATAATTTATTTTCTTTATGTGGTTTTAAATATATTAAAATTATATTAATAAATAAAGTATTAGTAATTAAAGAAGAATATGAACTATAATTATAATTAATAATTAACATATCTAATATTTTATTAGTAATTACAGGATATTTAATCAATAATTTTGTAACAAAAAAATCTGAAAGTATTGCCTTACCAATATCTATTCAAACAGAAAATATATATTTCTTACTTAACATAAGTTTATAATAAAGTAACAAATATACTAATTTAATAAATTTTTCTATTATATCATTATAATACATATTATTAATATAATAATATGGTTTAATATTATTTCAAACAATTATATCAGTATCCATAGCATAACCTAATAAGATACATTTTATAGTATGTTCCCAAGTAAAATAATCTATTTTATCAAAATTATATTCTTGATTTATTAAATTAATAATTTGTATATCACTAATAATTATTAAAATAATTTTTAATTCATCATCATTAATATGAAATTTATCTAAAATATATTTATTTAATAAAATATTTTTTAATGATGATATATTTAATTCAATATTTGGTAAATTTAAAATTTGAATAAAATTATTTAATATATTTAATTGAATTTCATTTTCTTTTTCTAAAATAACATAAGATAAATACTTTCTATATATAGAATAATCAAAAATAGCTTTAATATAATTAACATATAAAGATAAATTATTCACTACAACTATAATATCATTTACATGATATTTTTTATGTAAAAGTAAATAAATAATATAATCATATAATATTTCTACTTCTCTTAAATAACCATTACATGCATTAATTGTAATAGAATGATCTTTATAAGAAATATATCGTTTATTTTTTTCATTATTATTTTTATTATTACTAATATCATGTATTTTATTATATAAAATATCATGTTGAATTATTTGTAATAAAGTTTTAGGTGTCTTTTTAACAAATATTAAAATATTATTTATACAAAAATGATCTAATAAATATAAATAATTAGAAAGAAATTTACCATAATTCAATAACAATAAATTAATAATTCTAAGATTGAGATAATTATCTGGAAATAAAATATTTTTATGACTTAATACTGTTTCATATACAAACTTATTCTTTTCACTAAAAAAAACTTGAAAAAAAGATTGATCATATCAATATAACTTAGATGGATTAATAATAAAATAATGAATATTAATATATTTAGAAAGTAATTCTAATACATGTAAATATACAGGAGGTATATATGAAATATGAAAAAGATAAATATCTTGAGGTAAATGTTTTAAAAAACTACTAATTTTTAAATTATTATTAATAATATTTATAAATACATAATACATTTGAGCTTTATGTAATACACAATTATCTTTAATATAAATATAATAAATAATTTCTTTTCATAAAAGACATTGTCATTTATGATGAATATCTAATTCATCAACAGATTTTATATTTTCTCAATAATGTATCATATCTACTCTGTAAACTAAATATTTATTATATAAATCTGCTAAAACTACTGCTAAAGAAAACAATTTAGATTTTTTATTATCATAAGATAAATATTTTTTAATAATATGAAATTCATATAAATCAATTAATTTAGGTAATATAGACATAATTATTCAAATTAAATTAAATTTATTAAAATAATCAATATTATATTTACGAGGAATAAATATCTGGAATATTCAATCTATAAATTGATCAAGTAAATAAAATTTATAATTAGCACAAATACCTAAATATCTAGAAATATATAATTTAATATTAAAAGAAATATTATAATTAGGTATTATAATTATTTCTTTTAATAAATAATTCTTATATCTATTATTAAATAATAATTCTATTAATGTTTTTTTTAATACGTTAAAATCATTAGATTGATATAAATTAAACATGTTATGAAAAATAATATTTTATACATGATAGATATTTACATTTTATAAATACTAATTATAATTAAATATTAATCTATTTAAAAATAAATATTAACAAATAAATTATTATTTATTTTTATATACATTTACATTTTATAAATCATATAAAAAATATATATATCTTAATATGTATTTATTTAAAATTATATGAAAACTAAAATATAATAACTAATATTCTTATATTATAATATAAGATACATTAATCTATCAATATTTATGTTAATTTTAAAAAAACATACTCATACTTATATAAATAAACAATTAAATTTATATCATATTAATAAAAATTCTCCTGGTATGATATTTTGACACGAAAATGGATTAATTATATTTAATAATTTAATTAAATTAATAAGAAAAAAATTAATTAAATATCATTATAAAGAAGTTAAAAGTCCTACATTAATAAATAAAAATATGTGAATTAAAAGTGGTCACTGAAAATATTATAAAAATTCAATGTTTACAGTAATCACAAATAATAAAAAACAAATATGTATTAAACCAATGAATTGTATTGGCCACATAGATATATATAAACAAAAAATTAGATCTTATAAAGATTTACCTGTTAGATATGCAGAATTTGGAGAATGTTATAGAAATGAAAGTACTGGTTCAGTTTATGGTTTAATTAGAACTAAAGCATTCACTCAAGATGATGCCCACATATTCTGTACATATAAAGAAATTGAAAAAGAAATAAAAAACTGTATTAAAATGACATATGAAATATATAATATATTTAATTTTAATCAAATAAAAGTATCTATTTCTACTAAACCTATTAAAGCTATAGGAGAAAATGAAACATGAATAAAAGCAGAAAATATATTAATTAATATATTAAAAAAACAAAAAATAACTTACTTTATCAAAAAAGAAGAAGGCGCATTTTATGGTCCTAAAATTGAATTTATCCTAGAAGATACTTATCAAAGATTATGACAATGTGGTACTATTCAATTAGATTATTATTTATCCAAAAAATTAAATATATCTTATGTAAATAAACATAATATTAAAAAATATCCTATAATTATACACAGAGCTATATTAGGATCAATAGAAAGATTTATTGGCATTTTATTAGAAAAAACAAAAGGTTTTTTACCTTTATGATTAACACCTATACAAATAGTAATTATTAATATCAGTGATAAACATATAATATATTCTAAATATATTTTAAATATATTTATTAAAAATAAAATACGTATATTAAGTGATTTTCGTAATAAATTTATTACTTTTAAAATTAGAGAATATACTTTAAGAAAAATACCATATATAATTATATGTGGAGATAAAGAAAATAAAAATCATAATATAACTATACGCAAAAATAATGGTACCATTAAAAATGGTATTAGTATACAAAAATTTATCAAACATATAAAAAAAAAAATAAAAAAAGGAATAAATTATTAAAACTTTCAGAAAAAAAAAAAATTATAAAAAAATTAATCATGAAATTACAGCTAAAAAAATTAAATTACTTAAAAAAAATAAAAAAGGTATATATATACTAGATACTTCTAAAGCATTAAAAATAGCACAAAAACTTCATTTAGATTTAGTAGAAATTACTCCTAATTTAGATATTCCTATATGTAAAATAATTAATTTTAAAAAATATATATATCAACAACAAAAACATCTTAAACAAAAACATAAAAATATTAAAAAAATTATTTTTAAAGAAATTAAATTAAATTTAAATATACATATAAATGATTATAAATATAAAATTAAAAAAATTATTTATTTCTTAAAAAAAGGTTATAAAGTAAAAATTACTTTAAGATTTAAAGGACGAGAAATAATTCATACACAAATAGCAATTAATATATTTAATAATATATATAATAAATTTAAACATCAAGCGAACATAGAATATTTTCCAAAAAAAATTGAAAATAGACAAATGATAATGATTATTTCCTAATATAATGCCTAAAATAAAAACAAAAAAATCAGTAATTAAAAGAATAAGAAAATTATCTAATAATAAATTTAAATATAAAAAAAGTAATTTACAACATATTTTAACTAAAAAAAAAAAAAAGAGAAAAAGACATCTTAAAAAAAAAACTATTATTAATAAAATTAATACAAAAAAAATTATTAAAAATCTTATTTCTTAATCACATAAAAATTATAGGATTTAATTTATGGTACGAATAAAACGAGGAGTTACTAGTCATGCTAGTCATAAAAAAATACTAAAACTAGCAAAAGGATATTCTAATGCTAGATCTAGATCTTATAGATCAGCTAATCAAGCTGTTATAAAAGCTTTACAATATGCTTATAGAGATAGAAAAAATAAAAAAAGATATTTTAGAAAAATATGAATACAACAAATTAACGCTGAAACTAGAAAATATAATATGTCATATAATCAATTTATACATAAAATAAAACAAAATAATATTAATATAAATAGGAAACTATTAGTTAATTTAATTCATTATAATAATAATATTTTTCAACAAATTATACATTATATAAATCCTATTAATAAAAAATCTTTTTAAAATTATATCAATAATAATCTAAAATTATATACAAATATATTAAATGTTTAATTATATTAAATATTTCATAAAAATATTTTTCTTTATTAAAAAAATAAAAGATTTTAAAACATTATATAAAATACAACAACTTTACTTAAGTAAAAATAATCTCTTTAATAAAATTTTACTACATGTAAAAAAAACAAATATAAAAAATTTACCTATTATAGGAAAACAAATTAATCGTTGTAAAAAAATACTTTTACATATTTTTAATAAACAAAAAATAAAAATAAAAATTAAAACAACACCAATAAAAATATCAATAAAACAAATAGATTTATCTATACCTGGATATAACGATATTTATTTAGGATCATTACATCCTATTAATTTAATACTCAAAAAAATACAATTTTTTTTTCAGAAATTAAATTTTAAAATTATTACTAGTAATGAAATAGAAAATAGTTATTTCAATTTCAAATGCTTAAATATACATAAATATCACCCAGCTCATAATAGTAAAGATACATTTTGATTAAATAAATATACTTTATTACGTACACATACTACAAGTACACAAATAAGATATCTTCAAAAACACAAACCACCTATCAAAATAATTACATTTGGTAATGTTTTTAGAAAAGATTTAGATAAAACACATACACCTATGTTTAATCAATTAGAAGGTTGTTTAATTGACAAAAATATTAATTTTAGTAATCTAAAATTTTTAATATTAAATTTAATAAAAAATATATTTCATCATAAAATATCTATTAAATTTATACCTACATATTTTCCTTTTACTTCACCTTCAGCGGAAGTATATATAAAATCTAAAAAAAAACAATGATTAGAAATTTTAGGTTGTGGTATAATCCATCCCTGTATTTTAAAAAAATTCCATATTAATTATAAAGTATATACAGGATTAGCATTTGGAATAGGTATAGAAAGAATTACTATGTTAAAATTTAATATAGAAGATATACGTACTCTATATCAAAATTACATAAGATTTTTAAATCAATTTTAAAATTAATTACAATATAATGAAATTTCCTATCAATTGAATTAATGAAAATTTATATCAAAAATTAAATATTAAAAAAATTAAATATACATTTAATAAATATGGTTTTGAAAGTAAATATATTAATATTACAAAAAAACTTCAAAAAAAAAATTTTATATTTATAAAAATTAAACTAATAACAAAAAAAAAAAATATTTTACAATTTTATTATAAAATTAAAAATAATATTCATTATATTAATGTCATTCATAACAATTATTTATATTATAAACCAAAATATCTTTTAATATCCAATAAAAATATAAAAAAATACAATAAAAAAAATACTTTAAAGTATCAACTTTATTATTATATTAATCAATATATTATTATTTTAGACAAAAATTATAAAAATATTATATTTATAAAACAATATTTAATAAAAAATTTAATCTTAAATATTAATATTCCTTATAATAGAATAGATTGCCATAATATATATGGTATATCAAGAGAACTTGCTATAATAAAGAAAATAAAAATTAAAAACATAATTAAAAATATTCCTTGTATATTTAAAAAAGATAAAAATAAAATAATTATTCATAATTCTAAAAATAAAATATTTTGTCAAAATTATTTTTATTACATACTTACTAATATAAAAAATAAATATTTTACACCTATATTTATTAAATATAGATTAAAACAAATAAATATTAAAATCCATAATAATTTTTTAGATCTCATTAATTATATCTTAATAGAATCTGGACAAATTATTAATATTTTTAATGCAGATCAAATAAAAAAAAATGAAATAAAAATATATTTTACTAATAATAAATTATCAAATAATTATCATAAAAATTTAATATATAAAATTAATCACCAAATTATATACAATAATTACAATTCTTATAACAAAAAATATATTATTAATAATAATACATCAAATATTTTTATAGGAGCACCATTACTTACTAATAATTATATATTTCGTACACATAATAAAAAATATAAAAATATTCTATATTCATATATTTCTAATATTAATAAAAAAACACAATATTTATATTTGTATAAAACTTATAAAATTCTCAATTATATTTTACATATAAATAACAAAAAAATCATTATTTTTTATTCTTTTCAATTACAAAAAAAAAACTATATTAAGTTAAATTATCAATTTTTATATAACACATTAGGAATATATATAATAAAAAAAAACATAACAAATATTTTATTACAACTAAAATATACAATTTTTACTAAAAATAAAAAACAAATAACTGTATTACCACCATTATGAAAATGTAATATATTTACTCCAATTGATATTATTGAAGATATCACTAGAATATATGGATATGATAATATCCCTAATAAATCTATATATACTAATTTAAGAATTTATAATACTCATAACAATGATGAATATTTAAATAAAATTAAGATATTATGAATTAATTTAGGATATTATGAAGCTATAAATTATCATCTAACACATTCTCATATAGAACATATCTTTAAATATATTAAATATCCTAATATTAAACTTATTAAACCTATTACACATAATATGAATGTATTACGTACTACTTTAATACCAGGATTATTATTTAATGTCATTAACAATATAAGACAACAAATACATAGAATAAAATTATTTGAAATTGGATCATGTTATTATCAAAAAAAAACACAATTTTTTAAAACAACTAAATTAGCAGTTATTATTCATGGATATAAATATAAAGATCATTGATCTTTATCAAAAAATATAATACTTAATTTTTATGATTTAAAAGGTAATTTAGAATATATTATTAATAAATATACTCAAATTCCTTTCATAAATATAATCGAAAAAAACTATTATTTTTTAGAACCAGGAAATAGTGGTGATATATATATCAATGATAAAAAAATAGGTATCATAGGTATGATAAACACTAAGATACAAAAAAAATATTTATTACTATATTCTACTTATATATTAGAAATTAATATGAAATATATTATACCTAAATATAAAAAATACTTACCTATTAACTACTTAATATATAAAAAAAGAGATATTACATTAATAATAGATTATAACACTAATATATATAAAATAATACAATTTTGTTTATCATTAAATATTATAAATATTAAAAAAATATATATAAGTAAAATATTTAATTCAATAGAATTAACAAAAAATCATCAAAAAAATATTACTTTAACTTTAATTATAAAAAATCAAAAAAAATTACTAGATAATCATCTTAATGAATTAATTAAATTATACAAACAAAAAATAAAACAATATTTCAATGCTATTATTAAATAATAATTATATTTTAATTATTCACTCATATTAAATTAATGATATAATTTATATACTAATAATACATATCATTAAAAAATTAAAATTGCTAACACATAGAATCGAACTATGATTTTATCTTTACCAAAGATATGTTTTAACCATTAAACTATATTAGCTAAAAACACTAAAATATTATATAGTAATATGAAAAATATATCAAATATAAATTACATATCATGACTACTATACACCAAGAGTTTATTAAAACTAATAATAAAGATTATATACCTATTTATTATACATTACCTATTACATATAAAAAACAAAAAAATACAAAAATTATTATAATTATTGAAGAAATTTTTGGTGTTAATAATCATATTAAAAATTTATGTAAACGTCTAAGTAAAAAAAATTATATATCTATAGCTCCAGAATTATTTTTTAGACTAAAAAAAATAGATTTTACTCAAAATATTGATATTTTAAGAAAAATAATTAGTAATATATCAGATAATAATATATTATTGGATATAAAAAATGTTATAGAATGATCACGACAAAAATATAATACCAATAAAATTGGCATTACTGGATTCTGCTGAGGAGGACGTATAACTTGATTATATACATCTTATTATAATAATTTTAAAACAGCTGTCATTTGATATGGTAAATTAATAAATAACATTAGTAAACAACAACCAATACATCCATTACATGTAGTACATAAAATTAAAAAACCAGTACTAGGTTTATACGGTGATAAAGATAATAGTATACCTTTAGATACAATTAACCAAATGATAAATTTAATAAATTACTATACTACAAATAGTAAAATATTAATATTTAAAAATGCACAACACGGTTTTAATGCAGACTATAGAATTACATATAATCAAAAAATAGCAAAAATAGCATGAAAAAAAATGTTAGAATGATTCCATAAATATATTTAAAATATTATATTAAATATTACTCATATAAAGCAAATTAATTCTATATTAAAACTTATGTCATATATTAAACGATATATAAAATTCTATAATCCTTATAATGAAATTAATCAAAAATATATATATCAAGTATATGCTTGATTATCTTGTGGATTATTTATTTCATTTTTATCTTCATTAATTATTGCAAGATATAATTATCTATGAACAAACATCATATTTTATAATATTATTATTTACATAATAGTAATACTACATATATTCACTGCATTTATTTTAACAAGTTATATAAATAAACTAACAAAAAAAACAGCTATTATATGTTTTATAATATATTCCTTTACTACTGGTATTAATCTATCAACTACCATACATTTATATACATATCATTCAATATTTTCTATTTTTTTAATTACTAGTATTATGTATGCATTTATGAGTATTTGAGGATATACTATTACATATCCTCTTGATACTTATAAACATTATATGCTAATGTTTTTTATAGGTACATGTACTGCTACTTTAATTAATTATTGACTTAATAATATATGAATATTATGATGTATATCTTACATACATGTAATTATATTTTTAGGATTAACAATATATGATACACAAAAATTAAAAGCAATAAATGAACATATGATGTTATATAAAGATGATAAAAATTATATAATTAAACAATCTATTCTAAATGCATTAGGATTATATTTAAATTACATTAATTTATATATTTCTATGATTCAATTATTGGGTCAAAAAAAAAATAAAAATAAATAAAAAACATATATTTTTAATATAATATATAAAGAAGGTAAACCCTTCTTTATAAAAAATATTTCTGTTAAAATTAGTTAATTTTTTTTACTTATTATAGAATTAAGTATTATCTGTTTAGCTACATCAATATCATATCAACCCTCTATTTTAGATCATTTTACTTTACTATACCTTTTATATTGTTCAAAAAAATGAGAAATTTTTTCTAAAAAACATAAAGAAATATCATGAATATTATGTATAGAATTATATTCTTTACTAATTGATTCATGAGGTACAGCTAAAATTTTATGATCTACTCCCTGTTCATCTACCATTTTCAATACTCCTATTGGTCTACTACGTATAACTACTCCTTGTAGTAAAGGTAAAGGAGTTATAACTAAAACATCTAAAGGATCACCATCTAAAGATAATGTATTATTAATATATCCATAATTACAAGGATATGCTAAACTAACATTAAGAAACCTATCTACAAAAAACAAATCATATTTATGATTAAGTTCATATTTTACTAAAAAAGTATTACTAGGTATTTCTATAATTACAAAAATATCATTAGGAATATTATTACCTGCTATTACTTTATGATAATTCATCATACACCTTTATAACAAATAATATATTAATAATTTATATAAAATATATATTATTAATATATTAAATATTAATTATTATTAAATGTAAATAAATATGTGTTATATAAATAAAATTAATAAAATATATAAAAAAAAAATTAAAAAAATATTTAATATTTTTTATTCTTACCTTAAATGCAATATACAAATTACAATTTTATATAAAAAAGGTTATCAGATTAAGATTAAATCTAAAAATTTAGAAAATATAGATTATATTGATAATATCACTATCCAAATACAAATATTTAAAAATAATTATACTACTACTATTTATTGCAATAATATACATGACAGTACAATTAATAATTGTATTAATTATATTAAAAATAGTATTTTTTATACAAGTAAAGATAAAGATCATATATTAACTAAACCATATATATATAATCAAAAATACAAAAAAAATTTAGGTATATATTACCCTACTAATTTAAAACTAAATATAATTTTTAATATGATATATAATGTTGAATACAATGCTCTACATACCAATACTAATTTAATTACTAATGATTACACATCATTTAGTAATATTACTCATAATATATATATATATAATAATTATCAATATTGTAAATATTACAATATTAGTAATTATACACTAATAAATAGTGTTATAGCTAAACAAAATAATATATCAGAAAACCACTATGATTATTTATATAGTCATAATATCAATGATATTTTATATAAAGTACATACCTTAGGTAAAAAAAATGCAATAAATACTATTAAAAAACTTAATCCAAAAAATATACATACACAAAAAAACAATATTATATTAATGAATACAGTGTCTATACAATTATTTGAATATTTTGTACAAGCAATAAATGGATATAATATCTACTATAAAAAATCATTTTTAATAAATAAATTACATAAACAAGTTTTACCTAATTGAATAAATATTATAAACGATCCTCATATATATAAAGGAGTAGGTAGCAAACCATTTGATAATGAAGGTAATAATACTTATAAATATAATATAGTTACTAACGGTATACTAAATACCTGAATAACAGATACATATACATCATTTAAATTGAATATACCAAACACACATAATAATGGTGGTATAGATAATTGATGTTTTCATTATAATAAAACTAATATTACATACAATATGTTAATTAAAAAAGTATATAATGGTTTTATTATAGATAAATTTTTAGGACAAGGAGTAAATTTAATAACAGGAGATTTTTCAAAAGGAGCATCAGGATTTTATATAGAAAAAGGCAAAATAAAATATCCAGTTAATGAAATTACCTTATCAGGAAATCTTAAAGATATATTTAATAATATCACTGATATTAGTAATGATACTAATATAAATTCATCTATTAGAATAGGATCATTATTAATATCTAATGTACAAATTGCTGGAAAAAAATAATTTATTTAAAATAAATATATATATTATTATATATCTATATATATAGTAATATAATATTTATAAAAAATATTTTAGTATATTTAAACAATTAAATTTATTAAAAATTTTATATACACATTGACTAAAACTATTTTGAGATTCTCTTAATCAAACACGAGGATCATAAAATTTTTTATTAGGTTTATATTTACCTAAAGAATTACCTAATTGACCTTGTAAATAATCTTGATTCCTCTTATAAAAATTTAATACACCTTCTCAAAATGCTCATTGTGTATCAGTATCTACATTAATTTTTACTATACCATATGAAATAGATTGTTTAATAATTTTAATAGGAGTACCTGAACCACCATGAAATACAAAATTAACAGGATTATCTATATTTACTAAACAACTTTTTTGTACTAACTTTTGAGAATTATATAAAATTTGAGGAGATAAAACAACATTACCTGGTTTATATACTCCATGAGTATTACCAAAAGAAGCAGCTATAGTAAAATATTTACTAATTGAACTCAATTTCCTATAAGCATACAAAACATCTACAGCTTGTGTATATAATTTAGTTTTTTTTAATTGACTATTATCTAAACCATCTTCTTCACCACCAGTACTACCTAATTCTATTTCAAGATTTATATTATATTTAGAAAACTTATTTAAATAATAACTACAAATATCTAAATTTTCCTTAAGACTATAACTAGATAAATCTATCATATGGGAAGTAAATAAAGAATATCCATAAGAAGTATAAAAATTTTTATTAGCTTCTAATAAGCCATCAATTCAAGGTAAAAACTCTTTAATACAATGATCAGTATGTAAAACTATAGGAATCTTATAGTATTGAGATACTTCATGCACATATTTAGCTGCCATTATAGCACCATATATAGAAGCTTGTAAATCACTAGTAATAACTTTTAAATAATTACCAGTAAAAAAACTAGCTCCAGTTAATGAAAATTGTATTATAACAATAGTGTTATATTTCTTAGCTGTTTCCAAAACAGTATTAATAGTATTAGTATCTATACAATTAATAGCTGCTAATGCAAATTGTTTTTTTTTAGCTACTTTAAAAAGTTCATATAATTCTATACTATTTAATACACCAAATTTTTTCATATATTTATACATTCCTATATATAATATTTATTATTAACTTATCAAATATTTATTTTTCTAAAATACTAATAGCAGGTAGTTTATTACCTCCAATATATTCTAAAAAAGCTCCTCCTCCTGTAGAAACATAAGAAATTTTATCTGTAAAAGACATTAAATCTAATGCAGCAATAGTATCACCACCACCAACTACAGAAAACGCATGACTATTAACAATAGCATCAGCAATAATTTTAGTACCTATACGAAAATTAGGAAACTCATAAACACCTACTGGACCATTCCATAAGATCGTTTTAGCTCTTAATAATAAATTAGCAATAGCGATAACTGTTTGATCACCAAAATCCATTATTTCTTCATTTTCTAAAATTTGATCTACATTTTTAACTAGTGATACAGTTTCAGATGTATGATCCAAACCTACTCTACTATCTATAGGTACGAAAACATTATAATTATTACGTAATTCCTTTGCTTTAACTAAAAAAGAATGTTCATATAAAGATTTACCTACTGGATAATCTATAGCAATAAATGTATTAGAAATACCACCACCGACTATTAAAGTATCTGAAAGTTTAGCTAAATTTTTTAAAACCTTAAATTTAGTAGATACTTTAGAACCTCCTACAATAGAAATCATAGGTCTCATAGGATTAACCATTACTTGATTCAAAGAAGTAATTTCAACTTCTAATAAATTACCCATACATGATTCTTTTACATATTTTACTATACCATATGTAGAAGCATGTTTACGATGAGCAGTAGCAAAAGCATCCATAATAAAAATATCACAAAATGAAGCATATATTTTAGCTAATTTTTCATCATTACTTATTTCACCTTTATTAAATCTAACATTTTCTAACATAACTACTTGATGATTATTATCAGATAAAATAATATCTGGATTATTAATATAATTACTAATTAAAGGTATTGGGATACTTAATAAGATTTCTAATTGTTTTACTATAGGAAAAACCGAATAATTCACATCATAAATACCTTCTATAGGTCTACCTAAATGAGTAGCTAAAATAATCTTAGTATTTTTTTGATGCATAACTTCTTTTATAGTAGATAAAGATGATATAATCCTTTGCATAGAAAGAATTTTATTCTCTTTTAAAGGAACATTCATATCTACCCTAATAAAAATTCTTTTATTACATAAATTTAAATCTCTAATTTTCTTTATAGACATATATATTTATCACAAAATATTAGTACAAAAATTCTTATTTTTATTAAAATAATATAAAACTACTTTTAATATAGACAAAATTTATTTTAACATAAATTACTAATAAAAAAAAAATAAATAACTATTTATATTTCATATATATAAAAAATATTAATTATTAATTTAAAAATAAAATTAATAATTAATTGTATATAATTTATAGATTATAAAATATATTTTCTTAATTCTTTATATAATTTTTTTATTCATATATATACTCTTTTAGGACTTAATAACGATTGATTATCTTCATCTAATACTAAACCTAAAAAAGTTTTTTTATCTAATAAAATTTTAGAATAATTAAATTTATAACCTATATTAGGTCAATAACCTATAATATTAGCTTTTTTAATCAAAGCAATTTTATGTAAAATATATAAAGCATTACAAAAATAATTACTATAAATAATTTGATTACCACAACCAAAAAAAGCAACATATTTACCTAAAAAAGATAATTTTCTATATGAATATAAAAAATTTTTCCAATCATATTGTAATTCACCATAATATCAAGTTGAAGTACCTATTATCCATATATCATATAATTTTCAATCACATATTTTACATATACTAACATCATATACATGAGTAATAAAATATTTCTTTATTTCTCGTTCAATTAATTCTGCTATTTTTTTAGTATTACCACTACTACTACCATAAAAAATACCTACCTTACACATAATATGTCCTATTAATTTATACTAAATATATTATTAATAAATATATATTTTATATATAAAACAAAGAAAAATCATAAGCTATTTTAGTATTAGGAAAAATTTTAATACATTCTTTTAAAAAACACTTAATTTGATAATACGTATATCTAGTACTAAAATGTGTAAGAATTAATTTTTTTACATGAGCATATTTAGCTAATAAAGCTGCTTGTTTATTAGTAGAATGTCCTCTTTCATTAGCAGTATATACTAATATATGATGTAAAGTAGATTCATGTACTAATACATCTACTTTATTAATAAAATTTTTTAAATTTAAAAAAGGCCTAGTATCTCCTAAAATAACAAAACTTTTCCCTTTACTATAGGGAGTAATATAATCTATATATTTTAATAAAACATCATTAAATAATATATTATATCCTTTCTTAATAATTTTATAAATAGGTCCAGGATAAATACCTTTTTTAACTAATTTATTAACTTTTATATGACCTTGCTTATCATACTCTTCTATTTTATAACCATAACATTCTATTGTATGTCGTAATAAAAAAGCAGTTACTTTTACCTTATTACTATTAAATATTTCACCTTCTTGTATTTCATAAATATCTAAAGGAAAATTAATATATGAGTTACTAAACTTTAAATTTTTTATTACATAAGATTTTATACCTTTACCACCATAAATTTCTAATTTACTACTAGATGTATTAATAGATCTACTAGTTAATAAACCAGGTAACCCGAAAATATGATCACCATGCATATGAGTAATAAAAATTTTTTTAATTTTATTTAATTTAATTGATGTATGTAACAATTGATGTTGTGTAGCTTCCCCACAATCAAATAACCAAACATTACAATTTAATTCATTAAACACTAAAGCTATACTTGTAACATTTCTATTAATACTAGGTGTTCCTGCACTCGTACCTAAAAATTGTATAAACATTTATTTTAAAAGAGTAAATTTATAATTTATACATATAAATGAATATTTATTCATAATATAATTAATTATATTTAACTATTAATTTATATACAAAAAATATTTTTGTATGAATATATAATTATTTAAAGACATAAAAAATTATATTTAATACCATTATATTATTTAAATAATAATTATTTTATAATAATCATTAAAAAATTTTTAATAATATTATATTAAGAATAATTTTTATTATTTAACCATATTAATATATTATTAATAATTATTTTTATATAAAAATTACTATTTTTTTTAAACTACTGTATAATTACATTATCAAAAATAACTAATATAATTACAAAATGTAAAAAAATAAAAATATATATTTTTTTATATTAAAAAAAATATCTAAATAATATATACATATAACCCCCATATATTAATATCATATTTATATTAAAATATAAACAACTTTTATTATTAACAATTTAATATTATATTACTGATATGTATATCAATAAAAGTTTTTTAGACAAAATTATTATTAACCATCTTAAAAAAAATAAAAAATTACAAATCACAACCAGATTTCCTCCTGAACCGAATGGATATCTACATATAGGACATGTTAAAGCTATTTTTATTAATTATTATATCTCTAATAAATATAATGGTAAATGTATTTTAAGATTTGATGATACTAATCCTAATACAGAAAAAAAAAAATATGTGAAATCTATTTTAAATGATTTAAAATGATTAGGATTTAATTTTCATAAAATTACATATACTTCAAATTATTTTAAACAATATTACAAATACGCAATTCAATTAATATATTCTAATTTAGCTTATATAGAAGAATTAAATCAAAAAGAAATAAAAAAATACAAAGGAACATTTATTACTACAGGTAAAAATAGTCCTTATAGAAATAGAACAATACAAGAAAATCTTACACTCTTTAAAAAAATGAGAGAAGGTTTTTATAAAGAAGGTACAATGTGTTTAAGAGCTAAAATTAATATGTCTTCTCCAAATATTTTATTAAGAGATCCTATTTTATATAGAATTAAATATAAAAAACATTATAAAACATCAAACCAATGATGTATATATCCTATGTACGATTATGCTCATTGTATAGCTGATTATTTAGAATACGTTACTCATTCCTTCTGCACATATGAATTTATTAATAATAAAGAATTATATGTATGAATATTAAATCATATCAAAACTAAACATTGGAAACCTCAACAATATGAATTTACTAAATTAAATTTAACCTATACATTAACATCTAAACGTCAAATAACACAATTAATAAAAAAAAAAATTATTCACAAATGAAATGACCCAAGATTAATGACTATAGCAGGTATGAAAAATAGAGGTTATACACCAAATAGTATCATAAAATTTTGTTCTCTTTTAGGTATCAGTAAACAAGAAAATATAATTAATATATCTATATTAGAAAATACTTTACGAAAAGAACTTAATAAAACTACTCCTAGAAGTATGGCTGTATTAAACCCTGTGAAATTAATTTTAGTTAATTTAAAAAAAACATTTACTTTAAAAATTAAAATACCTATTAATCCTAATAATAAAAATGGTAGTAAACACTATATATATTTAACACCAATTATTTATATAGAAAGAAAAGATATAATAAAAATTATTTCTCATACTATTAATAATAATAATACAATTATTAATTATCCAATTAAATTAAAATATACTGGTTTTATTAATATACTTCATATTAAAAAAAATAAAAAAAACAATCATATTAAATATATTAAGTGTTTTTTCTATATAAAAAAAAAATATAACAAAAAAAATCTTCATATTATTCATTGAATATCACAAAAATATGCATTAACAACTAAATTTTATTTATTTCATTATTTATTAAAATACAAAAATAATAATATAACTAATATTTCTGATATATCAAAAATAATAAATTCAAAATCTATAACAAAATATACAGGATATACTAATATATTACATCAAAATTATAAATGTTTACAATTTGAAAGACTAGGATATTTTAAACTTAATCATAATAAATGATATAATCAAAAACCATATAAAATATATAAAAGAATATTATCATTATAATTAATACAATATTTTATTAATAGATCAAACATATAATAATTCATGATTTATTTAACACAAATACTTAATTTATATTTTAATAAATTTTTTTTTATTTATCATAAAAAACATATTACTTTTATAAAAAAAATAATTTATAAAACATTTATTAATGAGAATATCATTAAATATATTTATAAAACCTTTAAATGTAAAATTACTAATATATATAATACTAAACTAAAAAAAAATATATCAACTCAACATATAATAATTAAAATAAATACTAATAAATATATTAAAAATAAAGTTATTAATAAGAACTTGTATCAAAAAAAAAAAATTAATAATAATATAATTATTATTAATATAAATTATGAATATAATATTAAAAAAAAAATTCTTATTTGAAATGTACATATATCTTTATCTATACATTTTATATACTATATTTACAAATATATTAATAAATTAATAAATTTGATTAAACCCAATATACTCAGATCTTATCATCATATAATATATTATCCATATAATATACTTAAAAAAATATTTTTTTTACCAAAAATAATATCTTTACGTACAAATATTCATAAAATAATTAAACAACAATATGATATTTACGAAACAACTTTATATCATGAAAATTTTTTTTACACTAAAATAATTAAAAAAATACATACCAATACAATTTTTAATTGAGAATATCAATATTACAAATATAATAAATTAAACCTAACATGACTAAATTCATATTTAAATAATTACATAAATAAATATTATTAAAAAATAAAGACAATCATATAATTATAATGTTAATATTTGATAACCAATATCTGTTACTAAAATAGTATGTTCATATTGTGCTGACAAACTACCATCTAATGTTTTTACAGTTCATCCATCATTCATTACATATGTTTTATCACTACCTATATTAATCATAGGTTCAATAGTAAATACCATACCTTTTTTAAAACATAATTCATTATTATCAATATAATAATGTAATATTTGTGGATCTTCATGATATTGCCTACCTATACCATGACCACAATAATCTTTAACTATAGAATAACCATACGGTTTTACATAATCTTGTATAATTTTACCAATAATATTAATTTTATAATTAGGTTTAACATATTTTAAAGCTAATTTAATACTATTTTTTACTACCCTACATAAATTTAATGTTATAGAATTAGGTACCCCTACAAAATACATTCTAGACATATCAGAATAAAAATTATCTTTTAAAATACCTACATCAATATTAATAATATCCCCATTACGCAATATATCTTTTTTATTAGGAATACCATGACATACTACATCATTTATAGATGTACAAATAGATTTAGGAAAACCCATATATCCTAAAGAAGCAGGATATGCATGATGTTTTTGTACAATACGTTTATAACATATTAGATCTAAATCATATGTACTCACACCTTCTTTAATATATTGTCCAATATAAGATAAAATATCAACAGCAATTTTACTAGCAACAATAATTTTTTTAATATCTTGATGATTTTTAATAAATATAGACATATAATTATATCCATAATATAAAAAAGAAATAAATTATCATTAATAACTAAAATCAATTATATGATATATTATATACTAAATACATATCTATTTCATGTAAATATTTAGTACAATATAAAATTAAATAAAATATTATAAAATAAATATATGTTTAAATTTAAAATTAAAGAAATGATTAAAGCTGGTATTCATTATGGACATTTAACTAAATATTGGAATCCTAAAATGAAACCATATATATATAATATATATAATAATATACATATTATTAATTTAGAAAAAACTGCTTCTTTATTTAAAAAAGCTTTAATTAACATAGCACAAATAACTAAAAATAATAAAAAAATTTTAATGATAGGTACTAAAAAAAATGCAAGTAAAAATATCAAAAAAACAGCTTTATTATGTAATCAATATTTTATAAACCACAGATGATTAGGAGGTATTTTAACTAATTGGAAAACAGTTCAAAAATCTATTAAATATTTAAATTTTTTAGAAGAACAAAAAAAAAAAGGTATTTTTAATCATTTAATTAAAAAAGAATTATTATTAAAAGAAAAAAAACTCAAAAAACTTAAAAAAACATTAGGTGGTATTCAAAATATGAATAATCTACCAGATGCTATATTTGTTATAGATGCTTTACATGAAAATATAGCTATTAAAGAAGCACAATCTTTAGGTATTAAAATATTTGCAGTAATTGATACTAATAGTAATCCTGATACTATAGATTATATAATACCAGGTAATGATGATTCAAAAAAATCTATTATATGATATTTAAAACAAGTATCATTAGCTATTCATACTAAATTATAATATTTATGAATAATATTAACTATACATTTTTAAAAAAACTAAGAAAAAAAACTAATATAAGTATATATAAATGTAAAAAAGCTCTTAAAGAACATAATAATGATTATAAAAAGGCATTAACAAGTTTAATTAATTTTAATACTATAAATAATAACAATAAAAATAATATACCAATACCTAAACAAGGTGTAATAAAAATTAAAAAAAAAAAAAACCAATTAGCATTAATACAGATTCACTGTGAAACAGATTTTGTACTAAAAAACAAACTTTTTATTAAACTTACTAATAAAATACTTACATTTATCTTTCAAGAAAAAAATTCTAATTTAAATAATATTACAACAAAATTTAAAAAACAAATTAACTGATTAATAAACATAGTTAATGAAAATATCGTGATAACAAATGTTTTATATATACAACATCCATACTTCGGATATTATGTACATAATAATTACAAAATAGCCACTATTATACTATATACTAGTACTAATTATAGTTATATACAAAAAAAAAAAATAAAAAAAATAGCTATGCATTTAGCTGCTATTCCCTATAAATATATATATAAAAAACAAATTCCTATTAAATATTTAAATCAATTTAAAAAAAATATTATTCAACAATATAAAGAAAAATATAAAAAAAATATTAGCCTAAATAAATTTAAAAAAAAACTAAATAATATGTACAAACAAAATATATTCGTAGAACAATCATTTATTTTTAATACTAAAATAACTATTCAAAACTATTTAAATAAATATCATCTACAAATTCAATATTTATATAAATATCACATTAATTAATATATTTATATTTACTAAAAATACTTAAATAAATATCAATATAATCATATATCAAAATATATATTATTAACAATATATACATATATTATTTATATTAATGATATAATTAATTTTATAATAAGGAGGTATGGCTGAGTGGTTTAAAGCAGCGGTCTTGAAAACCGTCGACGATTTCGTCCGAGAGTTCGAATCCCTCTACCTCCGTCTTTTAAAAAAAAATTAATAAAATATGAATAATTGACAATTAGAAAAAATAATTAATAAATACTTAAATAAAAAATGTTATAAAGATATTGCTCATAATGGTCTACAAATTACAGGTATAAAAAAAATTAATAATATCTTAATGGGAGTTACTGCTAATTTAAATCTTATTAAAGAAGCTATACATCATAAAATAGACACTATCATTGTACATCATGGATTAATTTGAAATAATTCACCTAAAAATATTTTTGGTATACAAAAAAAAAAAATAAAAAAAATATTATTACATAATATAAATTTATATGCTTGACATATCCCATTAGATATACATCCTATTATAGGTAATAATATTTTATTAGCTAAAATACTAAAAATAAATGTTGTATATTATCCCAATTACAAATATCCATTTTTAATAGGTAAAATAAAAAAAAATATTTCATTAAATAATTTTATTAATAAAATAAAACATATATTCCCATGAAATACAAAATTATATATTAATAACATATCTACATATCATAATATAGCAATATGTAGTGGTATAGGGACTTTATCTGAAAAATATATTTGTCAACAATATTCTATTAATACTTACCTAACAGGAGAAATTAATGAATACATATTATCTATGTTAATAGAATATAATATTAATGTGATTCTTTTAGGACATCATTATTCTGAAATTTATGGTATTAAATTTTTAGGTAAATGAATAAAAAAAAATTTACAAATAAATACTAAATTTAAAAACATACCTATATAATATATATATAAACAAATTAATTATTAATAAATTAAATTTAATTATATAATAATCTTTATTTATAATAAATATAATATTATTTATTTATATTTAAAAACATGTAAAGTATTTAACTAAATAAATTATATTAGTTAATAATATAACTCATATATAATTATATTTATAAAATTTAATTTTTTTAAAAATATTAAATATAAATTTAATTACCAATTAATAATTATAATTTAATTAATATAAAATATAAATAAATAAAAAATAATTAATATATTTATATTAATAAAAATAAAATTTTTATAATATATATAATATTTTAAATATATCTTAGTAATATATAAATCAAATTTATATATTTATATTTTTATATGAATAAACATATTAAAAAAAAAATTTTTCTTTTAACACAATTATTAAATAAATATTCATTAGATTATAATAATCTTCAAAAATTACATATTAATCATTATAAATATGATATATTATTAAATAAATTAAAATTATTAGAAAAAAAATATCCTCAATATCAGTTATATAACTCTCCTAATCAACAAATATATTATGAATACAATACAAAAAAAACTTTAATTAAACATAATATACCTATGTTATCTATAAATAGTGTTTATTCATATAAACAATTACAAAAATTTCTTGATAATATTAATAAAAAATTTATTAATATTAAACATATATATGATTGTGAACTCAAAATTGATGGTATAGCTATAAGTATAATATATAAAAAAAAAAAACTATTTCAATCTATGACACGAGGTAATGGAAAATATGGAGAAAATATTATAGAACATATTAAAAATATACCATGTATACCTCATATATTAAATACAAATATAAATGCTACTTATATAGAAATAAGAGGAGAGTTATTTATTACAAAAAAAAAATTTTATATATTAAACAAATATCATAAAATAAAAAAAAAAAAAATATTTTCTAATACTAGGAATTTAGTAGCAGGAGCTATTAAAAAAACAAAAAATACTAAATTAATAGATAGTAAATTATCTTTCATAGGATATGATTTAATAATAAACAAAAAAAATAGACTAAGTCTAGAAATAAAAAATAATAAATTATTAAAACAAATCGAGAAATTAAATTTTAAAATAGATAAATATACAATTTTTTGCAAAACATATAAAGAAATAAAACAATTTTATAAATTAATTAATAAAAAAAGATCATTACTACCATACAATATAGACGGTATTGTAATTAAAATAAATAATAGAATATTACAAGAAAATATTAAATGTAATAAAAAATATATTAAATGAGCTATAGCATGAAAATTTAAATCTTATAGTGAATGAACTAAATTACTTGATATAAAATACAAAGTAAGTAAACAAGGTATAATTAATCCTATAGCTATAGTTAATACAATTAATATTAATGGAGTAAATATTAATAAAATAAATTTACATAATTTAAATTATTTAAAAAAACTATCTTTATCCATTAATGATAAAATATTAGTTAAACGTTCTGGTGATGTCATACCAGTTATTAATAAAATAATTAAAATAAATAATACTAATTATATTAATATACCTAATACATGTCCATCATGTAAAAAAAAATTAGATTTTAATTACATTATTCCTAAATGTAATAATAAATCAATATGTCCAGAACAAATTATTAATTACATACATCATTTTATTTCAAAAAATGGTCTTAATATTCAAGGAATAGGTATAAAAATAACAAAAAAATTAATTAAATATAAAATTATTACCAATATTATCGATTTATTACAATTAAAAAAACAACAATTATTATTATTACCTAATTTCCAAAAAAAACTATCTACTAAAATTATACATTCTATACAATATGCTATTCGCAATATAAAACTATATAATTTCATATATGCTTTATCTATACCATATATAGGTATTAATACATCATATGTAATAGCAAAAAAATATATTCAGATGCAATATCTTATTAATGATAGAAAAAACAATTTTTCTAACATAAAAAAAATTGGATTATCTAAAATTAATGCCATTAAAAATTTTATATATAATAAAGAAAATTTTTTAATACTTAAAAAATTATTAATTATATTAAATGTTTAATTTTTAATCCAAATTAACTGTTTAGATAAAAAAATAATTTTTTTTAAAGAAATAATTAACCTATATTTAACATTTATAATCTTTAATAATAAAATTACCATATATAAATTAACAGTAATTAATTTACCTGTTAAAAAAAAACGTAAAATTAAAAAAATTTTTTTTTTTAAAATTCAAAAAAATTTTTTAAACAATAATACAAACATTCTTTTAATATTTAATAAAGTTCATAATAATTTATTATCTAATAATTTTAAAAAATAAGATAAAATAAGATAAACATCTAAAGAATATAAATTCAATAAAATATATTTATCTATATAAAAATAATTATTATCAAATAACACACAACATAAACTTAATTCTTGTAATGTATAAACATTACACCTAAAATAACTAATAATTTCATTAATATTTAAAATTAGTTTATAATCAATATTATTTTTTATAAAAAATGGTTTTAAATAAAATATTAATAATTTATTACTAATATTAGACAAATGATATTTATTAATCCAATATAATTTACTCGTATTAATAATACAATTAGATTTATTTAAATAACTAATATTAAATAAAGTAATCATTTCATCTAATGTAAACAATTCTTTATTATGATAAGATCAACCTAATCTTAACAAATAATTTAATATCGAAATAGGTAACATACCTATATCAATATAATTATTTATATTAGAAATTCTATTACGTTTAGATAATTTTTTCTTATTCTTATCTAAAATTATAGGTAAATGTATATATTTAGGTACTAACATTTTTAATGCATGTAAAAGATATATTTGTTTAGGTGTATTATTAATATGATCCGCACCTCTAATTACATGAGTAATATTCATTAAAAAATCATCTACTGCAACACAAAAATTATAAGTAGGAATACCATTAGATCTCTGTATGATAAAATCATCCATCATAATATTTGGAATACTTATAGTGGAATATAATAAATCATTAAAAAAAATATTATTACTAGGCATTTTAAACCTAACTACATAATTTTCTGTTCGTCTATTAATAAATATTTTATCTCTACAATAACCATCATAAAATGATCGTTTATTAAAAGATCTATGTATTAACTTTAGATTAGCTAATCTTTCATAAGAACAATAACATTTATATGCTCATCCTGTATTTAAAAGTAATTCTAAATAATATTTATATATATCAAACCTTTTAGATTGATAATAAATATGTTCATCTCAATATAATCCTAACCATTCCAATATAAATAAAATATGATCTATATATTTTTGTCGACATCTTACTAAATCAGTATCTTCTATACGCAAAATAAATTTACCATAATTTTTTTTAGCAAATAATCAACAGAATAAAGCTGTACGTATATTACCTATATGTAAATAACCTGTAGGACTGGGAGCAAATCTAGTTTTAATATATGACATATTTATTTGTTAAAATAAAAATTATTAATATTCTATTAATATATAATAATATATCACATATTATAATATATATATATTATATTTACAAAACTTTTTTATATATGAATATATGCAAACATTAATTAGAAATTTTTCTATTATAGCTCATATTGATCATGGTAAATCTACATTATCTGATCGTATTATAGAAATATGTAATAACATAAAACTTAAAAAACACGAAATAAGAATATTAGATAATTTAGAAACAGAAAAAACAAGAGGTATTACTATTAAATCACAAAGTATACAATTACAATATAAATTTCAAAATATTATGTATCAATTTAATTTAATTGATACTCCAGGACATATAGATTTTACTTACGAAGTATCTAGAGCATTATATGCTAGTGAAGGAGTATTATTATTAATAGATGCTACTCAAGGTATAGAATCTCAAACATTATATCATTATAATATAGCAAAAAAATTAAATTTACAAATTATTACTATTATTAATAAAATAGATTTATTACAACATAATATTGATATTTTATATACACAAATTTATGATCTATTAAATATAAAAAAAAAAGATATTCTTCTTTGTTCAGCAAAAACAGGATATGGTATAAAAAAAATTATTCGTACTATTATTACTAATATACCACCACCTAAAGGAATATCAACAAAACCACTACAAGCTTTAATTATAGATAAATATTATAATGATTATTTAGGAGTATATTTATTAGTAAAAATTTATAATGGTGTAATTAAATTAAACTCATCTATCAAATTAATAAAAAATAAAAAAAGTTATAAAATTAACAAAATTTTTATTAAAAAACCACAAATTTCACAAAAATTTCATTTATCTTGCGGAGAAGTAGGATGAATAGTATGTAATACAAAAAAAATTCAAAATTTACCTATAGGTAGCACTATTACTACAGTATATAATTCATCAAACCATAATTTACCTGTTTTTGAAAAAATTATACCTAAAATATATGCTAGTATTTATCCTAAAAACAAACAAAATTTTAACTATTTTAAAAAAACATTAATTAAATTAAATGCTAATGATCCCTCATTAACTTTAGAAGCAATACATACCCCACTATTAGGTTATGGATATAAATGTGGTTTTCTAGGACTATTTCATATAGAAATTATAAAAGATAGATTAAAAACAGAATATAATTTATCTATTAATATAACACCACCTAATATTAAATATTTAATTATTTTAAAAAATAAAAAAAAAATATATATAGATAATCCTATAGATTATCCTAATAAAAGTTCCATTTATGTAACCAAAGAACCTATTTGTATATGTAATATAACTACACCTATTATTTATTTAAGTAAAATAATGAATATTTGTCTTAAAAAAAGAGGAATAAAAAAAAAAATTTCTATTTATGCTAAATACGTTGTATTACAATATAAAATACCTATGATAGAAATCATTACAAATTTTATTAATGAATTGAAATCAATTTCACATGGATATGCAAATTTTGAATATTTTTTCTGAAAATTTAAAAAAACTAATTTAATTATTATCGATATATTAATTAATAAAACTAAAATTTATGGATTATCAATATTTATTAATAAAACACATCTTAAAAAATACAATCAAAATTATCTTAACAAGATAAAAAAACTAATACCTCAACAACAATTTGTAATAACTATACAATTAGCAAGTAATAATACAATTCTTGCTAGTACTCATATTAAAGCTTTAAGAAAAAATGTTATCGCAAAATGTTATGGAGGTGATATAACAAGAAAAAAAAAATTATTATTCAAACAAAAACAAGGTAAAAAAAAATTAAAAAAAATGAATAATCTTTCTTTACCTAAAAATATTTTTTTTAAAATACTAAAAATATAAATATATTTATAATTAAATTATCGTCTCTCATATAATTTGTGTATGTTTATGAAAAACATCAATTTATTAATTTTTATACTTATTATCATAATAAGTTTTTGAAAAATACTTACTAAATTAAATATATATAAAAAACTAATACAATATAAATATATTAAAATTATATCTAATAATTTTTATTTATATACGTGATGACAATCTTTAAACAATCTATATTTTCCTACTATTATAATTCTTTTATTTCGTTGATTTTTATATGAACCATTTTTTATACCATCATCATCAATGATGCCTACATTATTAAATGGTGATTTTATCATAGTAGAAAAATTTACATATAATCTTCATAATCCTTTTAATGATAACATATGGGTTTATACTAATAAACCTCAATATGGAGATATAGTAGTATTTAAATATCCTAAAAATCCTAATATATATTATATTAAAAGAATTATAGGTTTACCATTAGATAAAATTATTTATAATGAAATTACTAAACAAATTACAGTTCATAAACCATGTTCATATAACTCTAAAAAATATTGTTCAACTAATAATATTACTTATACAAATATAAAAAAAAGTAAATTTATTACAGAATTTATTAAAAATAATAATATAATTACAGAATATATATGAACAAAAAATGATATTATTAAAAAACATACAAATAATTCAATTATTATTCAATTACTAGAAAAAACCGAACATATTAATAATATATCACATAAAATTTTATTAATACCTAACAATTATTTATATAATATTAATAAGAGAAAAACACACCATATTAAAACTTGGATTATACCAGAAAATATGTATTTTGTAATGGGAGATTATAGAGATAATAGTCAAGATAGTAGATATTGAGGATATCTAAATAAAAACTTATTAATAGGTAAAGCTAAATATATTTGATTTAGTATAAAAAAACAAGAAAATCATTGACCTACAGCATTAAGAATAAATCGTATAGGTAATATTAAATAAATACTGTATATATCAAATGTATTACATCTAAAAACATCAAAAATATGTATTCTAATTTAATTAATCTAGAAAAAAAAATACAATATAAATTTACAGACATAAATATACTAAAATTATCATTAACACATAGAAGTTATAGTATATATCATAATGAAAGACTAGAATTTTTAGGAGATTCTCTATTAAATTTTATTATTACTAAATACATATATAAACAATTTTCCTTTAAAAAAGAAGGATATATGACTAGAATAAGATCTAATTTAGTAAATAGTAAAAATTTACTCAAAATAGCAAAAACATTAAAACTAAATAAATATATTTTACTAGGACAAGGAGAAATAAAAATGAAAGGACAATATAAAAAATCTATATTATCAAATACAGTAGAAGCTATATTAGGAGCAATTTTTATAGATAGTCAAAAATTATTAATAGTAGAAAAAATAATTTATATTTTATTTATAAAAACATATAACCAAAAACAAATACATTTAATTAATAATAAAAAAGACCCTAAAACTATTCTACAAGAATATTTACAAAAATATAATTTACCTTTACCACAATATTTATTAATTAATAAAACTGGTTTAGATCATAAACAAATATTTACTGTCCAATGTATAATTAATAATTTTAATAAATATTTTTTAGGTATAGGCAATAATAAAAAGGAAGCAGAACAAATAGCTGCTAAAAAAACTTTAATTAAATTAGGAATTTTATAAATATAATTACTATTTAAGATATTATCTTCTTTTATATATGCAAAAATGTCTTGTTATTTCTATTATAGGTAATACTAATACAGGTAAATCTACACTATTTAATCAATTAATTCAAAAAAAAATTTCCATTACATCTAATAAAAAACATACAACTATAAAACAAATTATAGGAGTACATACTAAAAAAAATAAACAATATATATATATTGATAATCCCGGTATAGATAATATTAATCCCGAAGTATACCTAAAAAAAATGAATAGTTTTATAAAAAAAAATATTTCTATTAATAACTATCCTGATATATATATACTTACATTATATAAAAAAACAAATTTTACTATTCAAAAAATAATTAAAATAATTCTTCATAAAGATATACCTCTTATTATTATTTTAACTAAAATTGATAAATTTTCTAAATGTATGTTATTAACATACATTAAACAACTCCAAAAATATCAAATACCTATTTTACCTATATCAACAAAAAAAAAAAAACATATTTTATATATAAAAAATATATTAAAAAAATATTTAATACATAAAAAACATTTTTTTCACAAACAATATTTAACTAATTTAAATAATAAACAATATTTATTAGAATTATTACGTGAAAAAGTTATGAGATTAACTGGAGAAGAAATACCATATTCTATATATTATAAATTAATTAATTTTGTAAAAAATAGTAAAATATTTATACATATTAATATTTTTATTAAAAAGTTACAACACAAAAAAATATTAATAGGTACAAAAGGGAAAAAAATTAAAAAAATTATTGCATTATATAAACATGATATATGTAATTATTATCACATATGGAATAAAAAATTAGTTAAAATAATAATAGTTATTAAACATATACAAAAACATAATTTACAAAAAATATAATATTACTTATTGAAAACTTTCATTATAAATTACAAATAAAATTTTAATAAATATTATTTATATATATTTAACTATAAAATAAATATTTTATAACTAATAATAAAAAAAATATATTTTATTTATTAATAATAAATATATAAAAATACAGATACCTATAAGGTCTACTAAATATAGTAATATTACCCATTAACATATAAAAAAATAATAAAATTAATATAATAAAAAATAAGATTTCTTAATAAAAATATATATAATTATTTACATAATATTAAAAATTTTTTATTTTTATATTATATATAAAATAATAATTCTATATTAAAATATAATATAATATAATTAAATATATAAAACTATATTATATTAGTAAATAATATAGAATTATTCTTACATGAATTAATAAATTTTATATTTACCTATTAAATCACTATATGAAAATAATATTTTACTAATATTAAATTAATATAAAAAACATATTATAATCATTATAAAAATTATATTTTTTTTAATATAAATATATAAATTAACTTAATAGTAAGATAATATCTATAACTTACTATTAAGTAAAAAAAATATCTAATATATATTAAAAAATATATTTCCTTCATATTATATGATCACCTGAAAACAATTATTTTTAATAGAAAAACAAAAAAAATATTTTCAATATCTTAATATTTTTTTAAATAAAGAATATCAAAAAAAAACTATTTATCCATTAAAAAATAATATTTTTAACGCATTTATATATACACCATTTAACCAAATTAAAGTAGTAATTATAGGACAAGATCCATATCATGATATTAATCATGCACACGGTTTAGCTTTTTCAGTCTTACCTACATCATTAAAAATACCTCCTTCACTTAATAATATTTTTAAAGAAATAAAACATGAATTTCCTAACTATCATATTCCTAATAATGGATGTTTAATAAAATGAGCTCAACAAGGTATATTACTATTAAATAGTATATTAACTGTAGAAGCACATAAACCTACATCACACAAAAATATAGGATGAGAAATTTTTACAAATAATATTATTACTTATATTAATAAATATTGTAAAAACATTATTTTTTTATTATGAGGACAATATGCACTACAAAAAAAAAAATTTATTAATCCTAAAAAACATATCATTTTATATACCTCACATCCTTCTAACTATTCTTTTAATAAAGGTTTTAGAGAATGTAATCATTTTATTACTACTAATAATATATTAACAAAATATAATAAATCTATTATTATTTGATAAATATACATATAACTAATTTTTTTCTAAAAAAATTAGAGACTTAAAATTAAATCAATTTTTTGTTTAGCTATAACATTAGCTTGTTCAGCTCCTGATAATAATAAATCTAACAAATATTTCTTTTGATTATAATAATAAAAATATTTTTGTTGTATAGAAAATAAAAATTTATTCAATTGAAATGATAAATATTCTTTAAATTTACTATAAGTAGCATATAAAAAAAAATTTTCTCATTTAGATATAGAAATATTACTTATTCCCGATAAAATAGTTAATAAATTAGAAATACCTGGTTTATTTATATTATCAAATACAATTTTATGATCTATATCTGAATCAGTAACAGCATGTTGTATCTTATAAATAACTCTTTCCGGATTATCTAATAATAACAAACTATTATTTATATTTTTATCAGACTTAGACATTTTTTTATTAGGATCTAATAATGCCATTATTTTATTAAAATATTTAGATAATAAATATTTAGGTTTTAAAAAAATTTGTCCTTTATAAAAATTATGATATTTATCAACTAAATTTCTAGTAAATTCCAAATGTTGTATCTGATCTTTACCAATAGGTACATAAGATGTATTATATAATAATATGTCAGCAGCCATCAAAACAGGATAACTAAATAAACCCATATTACAATATGATCAATTTTTTTGTTGAAACAAAGATTTAAACTGAGTCATTCTTTTAAGCTCACCTATACATGAAAAACAATTTAATACTCAATATAATTGAGTATGTGCTGGTACATGAGATTGTAAAAAAATAACACATCTTTGGGGATTTATACCTATAGCTAATAACATAGATAATATACTATATATATAGTTATGTAACAATTGTTTGTGATAATACAAAGTCATAGCATGTAAATCTACAATACAATAATAACAATTAAACTTATTCTGTAATCGTAATCATTGTCTAAAGATACCTAAATAATGACCTATTGTTAATATACCAGTAGGTTGAATACCACTAAATACTATTTTAGACATTTATTATTAATCACTAAATTAAATATTTTTTTTAAATAAATTTTTTAAATTTAATAATTTTTTTAAATTTAAACTAGCTAATTTTTTTTTATCTTCAAAAATATCTCTTTCATTAATAAGTACATCTAAATAATTAGAAATATTTTTATTTTTATGATATACATATCCTGTTCCTGACGGTATTAAACGCCCTACAATTACATTTTCTTTTAAACCTCTTAATTCATCTATTCTACCTGACACAGCTGATTCAGTTAAAATTCGTGTAGTTTCTTGAAAAGAAGCAGAAGAAATAAAAGATTCAGTAGCTAAAGAAGCTTTAGTAATACCCAATAAATTACGTGTATACTTTATTGGAGCTTTATTTTTACTTTTTAAATCTTTATTAATTAAACGTACACGAGAAATATCTAATTGTTCACCTATTAAATATCTAGAAGAACCTGCATCTGATATAGTAACTCGACGTAACATTTGTTTCACAATAACTTCTATATGTTTATCATTAATTTTTACTCCTTGTAATCTATAAATATCTTGAACTTCATTAACAATATAATAAGTCAACTTCTCTACTCCTAACAATCTTAAAATATCATGAGAAGATTCAATACCATCTGATAAAATATCTCCTTTACGAACAACTTCACCTTCATAAACATTTAATTGCTTTCATTTAGGTATCATCACTTCATATTTATATTTACTATCAAAAGATGTGATTTTCACTCTATATTTATCTTTTGTTTCTATACCATAACTTATTAAACCATCAATTTCTGCTAAAATAGCTACATCTTTAGGTATTCTTGCTTCAAATAATTCTGCTACTCTTGGCAAACCACCAGTAATATCTTTAGTACTACTATATTCTAAAGAAATTTTAGATAATAAATCACCAGCTTTAACATATGAATGATTTTTAACTTGTAAAATAGATTTACCTGGTAAATAATATTTACCTAAAAAAGTAGTAGGAATATCTAACGAAACACTTTTTTCATAACTATCAACTATATAAATAGTAGGTTTATATTCATATTTACTATGATCTACATTAACATAATCCATTTTATCTAAAACAGTAACAGTAGCTAAACCAGTTAATTCATCAATTTGTCTTAACACTGTTTTACCTATATATATATCTATATACTTAATATATCCATAATATTCACTAATAATAGGTATAATATGAGGTTCTCATTCAGCTAATATGATATCTTTCTTAATAAAATCTGAATCTTTATAATATAACAAAGCTCCATAAGGAATCCTATATATTTCCTGTGTTAATCCAGATTTACTAAGTATAGATAATTCTGTATTTCTTGTAATAACTACCATTTGATTAAAAGAATTAATAATAAACTTAATATTTAATAATTTAATATATCCAGAACTTTGTGATTTAATATAAGAACTAGTAACTGATCTTAAAGCTGCTCCACCTATATGGAAAGTCCTCATAGTTAATTGTGTACCAGGTTCACCGATAGATTGCGCAGCTATAACTCCAATAGCTTCACCTTTATTAATTAAAGAACCTCGAGATAAATCTAAACCATAACAATATGAACATACACCAAAACTAGTACGACACATAACAACTGATCTAACTTTTACAGATAATATACCTAATTTTGTAATAATACGACAATCTCTATAACTTAATAATCTATTTTTCTTATATAAAATATTTTTTTTATCATTATTTATATATAAATCTTCTAATAAAACTCTACCTATTAAACGCTCTAATAATGATTCTTTAACAATACCAGATTCTATAATAGCTGTAATAGTAATACCTTTAGTAGTATGACAATCAGTTTCAATTACAACTAAATCTTGTGCTACGTCTACTAAACGTCTTGTTAAATAACCTGAATTAGCAGTTTTTAATGCAGTATCAGCTAAACCTTTTCTAGCACCATGTGTAGATATAAAATATTGTAATACATTTAAACCTTCTTTAAAATTAGCTGTTATAGGAGTTTCTATAATTGACCCATCTGGTTTAGCCATTAAGCCTCTCATACCTGCTAATTGACGTATTTGTACTGAAGATCCTCTTGCACCAGAATCTGCCATCATATAAATACTATTAAAAGAATCAACTGTTTTTACAGTATCATTACAAATAATTTTTTCTCTAGATAAATTTAACATCATAGATTGAACAATATGTTCATTAGCTATTGTCCAAATATCAATAACTTTATTATATTTTTCATTTAATGTAATTAAACCGGATTGAAATTGTACTTGTATTTCTTTAATTTCTTTTTCCGCTTTACTAATTATTTTATATTTATCTGGAGGTATTCTAATATCATCTAAACCTACAGATATACCAGAATAAGTAGCATATTTAAAACCTAAATACATAATTTTATCAGCAAAATCTACAGTTTTTTTAAATCCTAAAAGTTGATAACTATATTTAAAAATATTTGTAATTAAATTTTTATTTAACACTCGATTAATCCATGTATATTTTAATCCTTTAGGAACTATTTTCCATACTAATATACGACCTACAGTAGTAGTAACTATACTAGTAGTACTAGTATATGATTTATCTTTAGAATACTTATATTCTGTAATACGTACTTTAATAACTTGATGTAATGTAACTAACTTAGCATCATAAGCATGCTCAACTTCATAGATACCTGAAAAAAATATATTAGAAACATCCTCTATAACAGATTCCCTAGTCATATAATAAAGACCTAATACCATATCTTGAGATGGTACTATAATAGGATCACCACTAGCTGGTGATAAAATATTATTAGTAGACATCATTAAAATTTTAGCTTCTAATTGAGCTTCTAAAGTAAGTGGAATATGTACTGCCATTTGATCACCATCAAAATCAGCATTATAAGCTGGGCATACTAAAGGATGTAATTGTATTGCTTTACCTTCTATTAATAAAGGATTAAACGCTTGTATACCTAATCTATGTAAAGTAGGTGCCCTATTTAATAATATTGGATGTTGTTTAATTACTTCATCTAATATATCTCATATTACAATATCTTCACGATCTACAATTTTTTTGGCTGACTTAATAGTATTAGCTAAACCACTAGATTCTAAACGACTATAAATAAAAGGTTTAAATAATTCTAAAGCCATTTTTTTAGGTAACCCACATTGATGTAATTTTAAATAAGGACCCACAGTAATAACTGAACGTCCTGAATAATCAACACGTTTACCAAGTAAATTTTGTCGAAAACGTCCTTGTTTACCCTTTATCATATCTGCTAAAGATTTTAAAGGTCTTTTATTAGCTCCTGTAATAGCAAAACCTCTACGACCATTATCTAATAATGCATCAATAGATTCCTGTAACATTCTTTTTTCATTACGAATAATTATATCTGGTGCTGATAATTCTAATAATCGTTTCAAACGATTATTACGGTTAATAACCCTACGATACAAATCATTTAAATCAGAAGTAGCAAATCTACCTCCATCTAAAGGTACTAAAGGACGTAAATCAGGAGGTAATACAGGTAATACTTCTAAAATCATTCATTCTGGCTTATTACCTGATAATAAAAAGGATTCTATTAATTTAATTCTTTTAGCAATTTTTTTTTTTTTAATTTCTGAATTAATATATTTATAAATATGAAGTAACTTACTATACTCTTTTTTTAAATTAAAATGTTTTAACAAATATTGTATAGCTTCAGCACCCATACTTGCCTTAAAACCATTACTATATTTAGTAATACATTCTAAATATTGCTCTTCGTTTAATAATTGATTTAATTTAAGATCCGTATCACCAGTATATATAACAATATATAATTCAAAATATAAAACTTTTTCAATAAATTTTAATGGGATATCTAATAATATACCTATTTTAGATGGTAAAGATTTTAAAAATCAAATATGCGCAACAGGAGTAGATAATTCTATATGTCCCATACGTTCTCTACGTACACGTGTTAATGTTACTTCTACACCACATTTTTCACATATTACACCTTTATATTTTAATCTTTTATATTTACCACATAAACATTCATAATCTTGAATAGGACCAAAAATACGTGCACAAAATAATCCATCTCTTTCAGGTTTAAAAGTACGATAATTTATAGTCTCTGGTTTTTTCACTTCACCATAAGATCAAGATCTAATAACTTTAGGTGAAGCTAACATAATTTTAATATTATCAAATTCTTTTTTAAGATTATTTTTTACTTTCATAAATTAACTAAATACAAAACTATTGAATTATAATTTATTATTTGCTAAATCAATATTAATACCTAATGAACAAATTTCTTTTAATAAAACATTAAAAGATTCTGGTATATTAGGTTCCATTTTATGATCTCCATTAATAATATTTTTATATATTTTAGTTCTTCCTACTACATCATCAGATTTAACAGTTAACATTTCTTGTAAAGTATAAGCAGCTCCATAAGCTTCTAAAGCCCATACTTCCATCTCCCCAAAACGTTGTCCACCAAATTGTGCCTTACCACCTAAAGGTTGTTGAGTAACTAAACTATAAGCACCAGTAGATCTAGCATGCATTTTATCATCTACTAAATGATTTAATTTCATCATATACATGTAACCAACAGTAATAGGTCTATCAAATTTTTCTCCTGTTAAACCATCATACAATGTTATTTGTCCTGTACTAGGTATTTTTAAATATCTAAATAATAATTTAATTTCATATTCTGTTACACCATTAAAAACTGGTGTAGCAATAGGTAAACCTTGTAATAAATTATTTAATAATTTATACCAATCTTTTATTTCAAAATGTTTAATTTCTAATAAAATCTGAGGATTAGTTCTTTTATAAATGGGTAATAAAAATGTTTTAATTTCTTCTAAAGGTTTATTCATCAACAACATCTGTTTAATTTTATTACCAATAGTCTTAGAAATTAATCCTACATGAGTTTCTAAAATTTGCCCTATATTCATACGTGACGGTACACCTAATGGATTTAATACTATATCTATTGCTTTACCATCTTTATCATAAGGCATATCTTCAACAGGACAAATTTTAGAAATTACACCTTTATTACCATGTCTTCCTGCCATTTTATCACCTACTTGTATAGGTTTTTTAACAGCTAAATAAACTTTAATTATTTTTAATATACCTGGAGCTAAATCATTAGTACAAGTAACTCTTGATATATAATAATCTTTATGAAGATATAACTTCTTACTAAAATATTGATATTTTTTAATTAAAATATATAATATACGTTTATAACGTAATTCATTAATATCAAAAAAAATAAAATTTTTATATGTAAGATGTTTAATAATTTCTGTAGTAACATGACATTTATGTAAAATTTGTATAAAAAAAATATATATATTTAACAATAAAGATTTATATCTATCTCTTTTTTTTTTATATAAAATTTTCAATTTAAATTCTTCTATAGATTTTGCACGCATATCTTTATGAACACCTTCACGATGTAAAATCTGTACATCTATAACAGTACCATTATATCCATTAGGTACTCTTAATGAAGTATCTTTAACTTCAGTAGCTTTTTCTCCAAAAATAGCACGTAATAATTTTTCTTCAGGTGTTAATTGAGATTCATTTTTAGGTGTAACTTTACCTACTAAAATATCTCCACCAGAAACTTCAGCACCAATATATACAATACCATTTTCATCTAATTTAGATAAAACAGATTCACTGACATTAGGTATATCAGCTGTTATTTCTTCTATACCTAATTTAGTATCTCTAGCTATACAAAATAACTCTTGTATATGAATAGTAGTAAAAATATCTTTTTGTACTAATTTTTCTGAAATTAATAAAGAATCTTCAAAATTATATCCATATCATGGCATAAATGCCACACGTACATTCTGCCCTAATGCTAATTCACCCAAATCAGTAGCAGGACCATCAGCTAAAATATCACCTTTACTAATTTGTTCATGTAAATGAACACAAGGTTTTTGATTAATACAAGTATTTTGATTAGAACGTAAATATTTCAATAAATAAAAAATTTTAACTTTATCAAAATTATCTTTTTTAGGTATTTCCAAAACAATTTTTGTTGCATCTACATATTTTATAAAACCATTATATTTAGAAATAATTGTAATACCAGAATCAAAACCTATTACACGTTCTATACCAGTACCTACTAATGGTTTAGTAGTTAATATATTAGGCACTGCTTGTCTCTGCATATTAACGCCCATTAAAGCACGATTAGCATCATTATGTTCTAAAAAAGGTATTAAAGAAGCACCTATAGAAACTATTTGTTGTGTAGATATATCTATATAATTTACTAAAGATGATTTAAATCATACAAATTCATTTTTATAACGACAAAGAATAAATTTTTGTACTATACATTTATTTTTATTCAAAATAGTACTAGCTGGCGCTATAATATAATTTTCTTCTTCTATAGCAGATAAATAATGAATTGTATCTAAAACAAATGCTTCTTTGACTAAACGATAAGGAGTTTCTAAAAAACCATAATTATTTACACGAGCATATAAAGATAAAGAATTAATTAAACCAATATTAGGTCCTTCAGGTGTTTCTATAGGACATAATCTACCATAATGAGTAGGATGAACATCACGTACTTCAAAACCAGCTCGCTCCCTAGTTAATCCTCCAGGTCCTAATGCTGAAATTCTACGTTTATGAGTAATTTCAGATAATGGATTAGTTTGATCCATAAACTGAGATAATTGACTAGTACAAAAAAAATCTTTTATTATTAAAGACAAAGGTTTAGCATTAATAAAATCTTGAGGATATACATTATCTAAATTCCCAATAGATAAAAATTCTCGTATATTTTTTTCAATACGTACTAAACCTATACGAAATTGATTTTCTACTAATTCTCCTACTGAACGTACTCTTCTATTCCCTAAATGATCTATATCATCTACTATACCTAAACCATTTTTAAGACTAATAAGTTTTCTTAATGTATCAATAATATCTTTTTTTAATAAAATTGTAGGACCAGTTAAATTAACTCTACCTAAAGATTTATTTAATTTCATACGCCCTACTATAGATAAATCATATTTATCTGCAGTAAAAAATAAGTTATTAAATAAAAAAGTTGCTATTTCTAAAGTAGGTGGTTCTCCAGGTCGCATAACACGATAAATTTCTAATAATGCATCTTGTTGACTTAATGTACTATCTATATTTAAAGTATCCCAAATATAAGAATAAGAATTTAATTTATTTAAAAAAAAAATTTTAAAACTAATATTATAATTAACTAATAGATTAGATAATAATGAAAGATCTACAAGAGTACCTAATAATATCTTTTTATAATAATTATTATCTAAAGAAGTAATCATAATATCTGTAGCTAAAAAACTATTAATAATATCTTCATAAGACAATAAAATACATTCACATTTATATTTTAATAAATCATTAATTTTATCAAAATCAATAAGACAATTTTTAGGTATAATAATTTTGTCATTCACAATTATATTAAATGGTAATGATATATTTAATATATTATTTTTACTAAGACACAAAAATATCTGTTTATTTACAATAGATATTGTTATTACATGATAAAATAAACGTACTATATCTGATTTATCATAATTAAGTGCTTTTAACAAAACAGTTACCGGTAATTTACGTCTACGATCTATACGCATAAAAATTTGATCACGTACATCAAATTCGAAATCTAATCAAGACCCTCTATAAGGTATAATACGAGCACTATATAAAATTTTTCCAGAAGAATGAATTTTACCTTTATCACTATCAAAAAAAACTCCTGGACTTCTATGTAATTGAGATACTACTACTCTTTCAGTACCATTAATAATAAAAGTTCCTCTTTTAGTAATTAATGGAATATCACAGATATATACTTTTTGAGATCTAACAATAGTCTTTTTTTCCTTTATACCTTGATTATTTAATACATACTTAAAAATAATAAGTTTTAACATAACTTTAATAGGAACAGAATATGTTAATCCTCTTACATGACATTCAGTAGCTCGAAATACCTTTTTACCTAAAATATAACTAACATAATGTAATTCAGCTTTATTATTATAACTATATATTGGAAAAATTGACTTAAACGAAGAATCTAAACCAGATTTTAGTTCTTCACTATCATAAAGAAATTTTTTATAAGAATCTAATTGTATAGATAATAAATTAGGTATAGTACAACTTTCTCAAGTTTTACTAAAAACTTTACGTATACGTTTCTTTTCAGTATTAGTTAACATAATATTTACTTTAATTATAAATTATATAAATATTATTAATTAAAAAAAAATATAATTTAATTATTTTATTTCTACTACTGCTCCTACTTCTGTTAAAGATTTTTGTAAAACATCAACTTCTTTTTTAGATATTTTTGCTTTAATTAATACAGGAGAAGATTCTACTAAATCTTTAGCTTCTTTTAACCCAATTTGTAAATAACTACGTATTACTTTAATAACAGCAATTTTATTAGTACCAATATTTTGTAAATAACAATCATATTCAGTTTTAATTTCTACAGGAGAAATTTCTTTTTGATTAAAATTAGTATAATTATCAGCTGTAATATTAAATTTTTTTTCTATATCATTAATTAAATCTACTATTTCTAATAGTGACATAGAATATATTTTTTCTAAAATTTGCTCTTTTGTAATTTCCATTATATTAACACTAAAAATAAAAATATTTTATAAATAATTATTTTTTAAAATTTTTAACTATAGTTAATAAATTTAATAATCGATTAATAGTTACTTTTTTAAGTAATTTACCTAAAATAAATAATGCTATTTCTTTTGTATAAATAAAAGACAATTTTATAAAAACACTATATGTTATACATTTCTTATCAAAAATTAAATCTCTTATTATTAATTTATCTTTATATTTTTCTATATAAAAAATTAATAATTTATTAATAATAAATAAATTAAGAAAAACATAAATCACTATAGTAGGTCCTACTATTGGTTGTATTAAAGACTTATAATATGTATTATTAATAACTAATTTAAATAAATTATTATGTATAACTTGTACAAAAGCATTATAATGATTAAAACTACTACGTAAAATATTTAATTCATTAGATGATAAATTTTTATAATTCATTATTATCAACATAGTCGTTTTACTAATATATTTTTGAGTAGTAGATACTATTTTCCTTTTAATATCATAATTTAAAACCATACATATCCTTTTAAAATAAAATTACTAAACATTTATTTTTAAATGATAACTTTTTCCCATAGTACTAGAAATATATATTGAATCAATAATAGGAATATATTTATTATTCCAATATCTATAATTTTTAACAGAATTAATTAAACAAATTAAATTATCATACAAATGTTTACTACTGCTTTTAATAGTCCCTATTATCGTATGAATAATACCATATTTATCATTTTTATATATTACTTGATAACATAAAAATTTTTTAATACTATCTAATAAATGATCTGTTAAAGTACCTAACCTATTATTAGGAATTAAATTTCTTGGTCCTAAAATAGAACCTAATTCTCTTAATTCTTGTACATAATCAGGAGTAGATAGTAAAATATTAAATTTAATATTTTTTTTAAGTATATTCTTTTTTAATGTATTAAAACCTACAACATATGCACCCGCTTTATAAAAATCTTCTTTATTTACATTAGAAGTAAAAACAGCTATTTTTTTATTTTTACCTAAATTATAAGGATATAATACAGTATTATAAATTAATAATTGATTAAGATATTTTTTTTTAATATTTAAATTAATAGATACATCTACAGACTCCAAAAATTTTTTCTTACTATTTTTTTTAAGAATATGAAAAATATGAAGAATACTATTTTTTATATTAATATTATCACTATATATATTTTTTTTCATATATAAAATTATTCTTTTATATCAATACCCATTGATTTAGCTGTACCAGAAATAGATTTAATAATAGAACTAATATCTTGACCATCCATATCTATTTTTTTAATATTAGCTATTTTTAATATATTTTTATATAAAATAGTAGATATTATATTATGACCTGGTTTATCAGAACCTTTCTTAAGAGATAATTCTTTTTTTAACAATACAGTAACAGAAGGAGTTTTAATAATATAGGTAAAACTACGATCACTATTAACTGTTAATAAAACAGGTAAAATTAAACCTTTTTCTAATGATTTAGTCCTTTCATTAAAAGATTTACAAAAATCCATTATATTAATACCTTTTTGACCTAAAGCTGGTCCTACAGGAGGACTCGGATTTGCTAAACCTGCTGGAACTAATAATTTAACATAAGATACTTTGAGTTTTAACATATTTATAAATATAGATTATATATATATATTTAACAAATATATATTATTAAATTAATTTTTTTCTACTTGTGAAAAATCTAATTCTACTGGAGTAAAACGTCCGAAAATAGAAACAGAAACTTTTAATCTATTTTTATCATAATCTACTTCTTCTACCACACCATTAAAATCAGTAAAAGGACCATTATTAACACGTATTTTTTCACCTAAATCATATACAATTTTAGGTACTAATTTACCATCTATTTGTTGTAATTTCTGTTTAATAACTAAAATTTCTTTTTTATTCATAGGTAAAGGATAACCTAAATCCCCACCAATAAAGCCCATAATACGAGGTATACTACGTACCAAATATCAATTTCTTTCATTCATTACCATATGAATTAAAAAATAACCTGGATAAAATCGTCTTTCACTTTTTTTACGTACTCCTTTTTTAATTTCTACAACTTTTTCAGTAGGAATTAAAATATCTCCGAATTCATTTTGCAATTTATATAAATTAATATAATTTTTTAGTGAGGTAACTGCTTTATTTTCAAAACTTGAAAAAACTTGTACTACATATCACAGTTTCTTATTTTTAATATTAAACATAATAACTACCTTAAATCAGTAATAAAAGAAATAATTTTTAATAACATTAAATCTATAACTCAAACTAAACAAGATACTAAAATACTAAAAATACACACAATAATAGTCAAATATAATGTATCTTTTCAAGTCGGCCAATATAAAGAAATAACTTCTAATTTAGATTTATTAAAAAATATAATAATTTTTTTTAATAAAAAAGTAGTTTTTAATAAATAAAATAATCAAAAAGATGTAATCATATTAATAATTAATTTAATAAATAAAAATAAATTAGAACTAAAATAATTAATTTTTATTAATATTGTAACTAATAGTGATATAACTAATCATTTAGAATATTTATGTAATATATCTCAACAACTTTTTATCATATATGTATGTAATAAAACGATATTAAACAATAAATTATTATTAATTATGATATATAATATATTTATATCAAAATATAAAACATTTTAATAATAATAATATTAAATTAATTTAATTTATATAAATATATTTATTTTAGATAATATCTATGCTTTAAAAAAAAAATCTCCAAATTATGCATTAAATAATAGTTAATATCATCATTATGATGATAACCTAAAATATGTAACATCCCATGAATTAATACTCTACATAAATAATTTTTATTATATTTATAATTAATACAATGAAAAACTATTTCTGTACAAATAATAATTTCTCCTAAAGGTATTTTAAATAAAAAAAATATTTTTTTATTATTATTATATAAATATAAATTACTAAAAGATAAAACATTAGTAACAGTATTTTTTTTTTTATACAAATTATTAAAATATAACATTTGTATTTTATTTACAAATATGATATTAATCATACCTTTTAAATTAAAAAACTGAAATATGTTATATATAACAATCTTAATATCATTAGTATATTGTTTATAAACAATAAAATCTTCACATATATTATATATATGATATTTATCATTATTTTTTTTCATATAAAAATATTAATTATTTAATTCATAAACTTTAATTATATTAGCTACTATATTAGACCTCATAACATCATTCACACTAAAAAAAGTAAAACCAATATCAGTAACATTTTGAAAAATTTTTAAAGCATGTACTAATCCTGATGTAATATGATTAGGTAAATCAATTTGTGATATATCTCCATTAATAACAGCTTTTGTATTAAAACCTAAACGAGTTAGAAACATCTTCATCTGTTGTTTAGTAGTATTCTGTGCTTCATCTAAAATAATAAAAGAATCATTAAAAGTACGACCACGCATATAAGCTAAAGGTACTACTTCAATAATATTATTAAATAAATATTTTTTATTATAATCAGATCCTAAAAGTTCAAACAACACATCATATATAGGAGATAAATAAGGATCTATTTTTTGTGTGAAATTACCAGGTAAAAAACCTAATCTTTCTCCAGCTTCTACTATAGGTCTAGCTAAAATAATACGATAAATTTTACGTTTTTTTAATAAATTTATAGCTGCAGCTGTAGCTAAATATGTTTTTCCTGTACCAGATACACCCACACCAAAAGTAATGATTTTATTAAAAATATTCTTTAAATACTTTAACTGCATTTTAGTTCTAGGTTGAATTAAACTATATTTACTACATAATGAAAATGTAATATAATTTTTTTTTTTTTGATAATCATATTTTTAACAAATAATTATGAAGATTTTATTACACCATAAAGACAATTATAATATAAATTTACTAATTTAACTGTAATAATATTTCCTAATAATTTTTTATGACCTGTTAAATAAATAATTTTGTTATTATCTGCTCGTCCATACATAAAATTATTTTCTTTATTAACAAATCCTTCTACTAATACCTTTTGTACAGTACCTAATAATCTATTATTTCAATAATAAATATTTTGTTTTATTAACTTCTGTAACTTAAATAAACGAGATTTTTTTTCTAACAAAGAAACATTATCTTTCATATTAGATGCTATAGTACCAGGACGAGGAGAATATATAAATAAATAACTAGTATCAAATTTAATTTCTAATACTAATTTCAAAGTTAAATTAAAATCATGTTCTGTTTCACCAGGGAATCCTACTATAAAATCTGTACCAAATAACATATTAGGTCTTACTAATAAAATTTTTTTTATAATATCCTGATATAATTCTATTGTATAATTACGATGCATTTTTTGTAAAATAACATTAGATCCACTTTGTACAGGTAAATGTAAATAATTTACTAACTGTTTAATATTTTTATATGCCATTATTAATTTATCAGTAAAATTAACAGGATGACTAGTAGTAAATCTTAAACGATTCACACCAGGTATCTCAGAAATATTATATAATAAATCTACAAAATCACATTTAAATCCATTTTTATAACAACTAATATAAGAATTAACATTCTGACCTAATAAATTAATATCTTGTACACCTTTATTAACCAAATACTTAATCTCTTTAATAATAATTTCTGGATTACGACTAACTTCCTTACCACGAGTAAAAGGTACTATACAATAAGTACAATATTTGTTACATCCTTCAGTAATAGTAACATAAGAAAAAAATTTCTTTTCTAATAAAGTATTACTATATTTATAATCATTTTCTGATACTACATCAAAATTAATAATTTTTTTATGATTTAATCTAAATTGTGAAATAAAATAATATATTTTACTAATATTTTTAGGTACAAAAATAATATCTACTGTTCTACTACGTAAAAAAATATTTTTTTTTTCCTGTACTGATACACAACCCCCTACACATACAATCACATTAGATTTTCTATTTTTATATTCTTGTATACGACCTAATAAATGAAATAATTTTTCCTGAGCATTATGTCTAACTGAACACGTATTTAAAATAATTACATCAGCAGCATCATAAGAATCAACAATAATATATTTCTCAAATTTATTCAAATAATAAACAATTTTATTTGAATCATATTGATTCATTTGACATCCTCAAGTTTTAATATATAAATAATTATTTTTCATATATAATCTATATATTTATCACATACTTAATATGAAAAATACAATAGACTCCTAAAAATTTTATAAAAATATAAATAATCTATTAAATAATATAAATGATATTAGCTATGACAGGAATCGAACCTGTATCTTCAGCGTTATGAATGCTGTACTTTACCCATTAAGTTACATAGCCATATTAAATAATAAATACAGGGGTACTAGGACTCGAACCTAGGATAGCGGGATCAAAACCCGATGCCTTACCTCTTGGCTATACCCCAATATAAAAATAATATTATAAATATACAAATTTAATGAAATAAAGTACAATACGGAAGACGAGACTTGAACTCGTACACTTAATAAGTACTAGAACCTAAATCTAGTGCGTTTACCATTACGCCACTTCCGCATAAAAATTATAAATTTATTAAACTCATTATATATAATATATCACAATTTAATTAATAAACATACGATTTTTCTTTATGAAATATATAATTAATACATGAAAATTCATTAAATATCATATACATTTATTCAAAAAAAATAAACTATATTACGGACATGGTTTTAATACTGCATATACTGAAATTATATATTTAATTAAACATATTTTAAATTATAAATATCAAAAAAGTTTACAAAAAACCATTAAATTTAATAATAAAAAACAATTTAATAAATTAAAATATTTATTAAAATTACGAATTCATAAAAAAATACCTATAGTGTATTTAACAAAAGAAATATGATATTGCAATAAAAAATTTTATATTAACAATCAAGTTATTATACCTAAATCACCTATAGGAAAAATTATGAAAATAAACATTAAAAATAAAATATCTCCTAAAAAAATTTTAGATTTAGGTACCGGTAATGCATGTTTAGCTATTATATGTTCATATATTTATCCTACTAGTAAAATAGATGCTACTGATATTTCTAATAAAGCTTTAATATTAGCTAAAAAAAATATTCTTTTACATAAAAAAGAAAAACAAATTAAATTAATTAAAAGTAATTTATTTAATAATTTAAATAAAAATAAATATGATTTAATAATATCTAATCCTCCATATGTTAATCCAAAAGATTTAAAATATTTACCAAAAGAATATTTATATGAACCAAAACTAGGATTATTAAGTAATTTAAATGGTACTGAAATAATAACAAAAATATTATTAAATGCTCATAAATATTTAACAAGAAACGGATGACTATTATGTGAAGTAGGATATCAAAAAGAAAAAATAGAAGAAAAATTTCTTTTCTTAAAACCATTTTGAATTCATATAAATAAGAAAATACAAAATATTTTTTTTATATCTAAAAAACATTTATTTTTGAAAAAATAATATTTTCTATCATATATATGATTAATAATATAAATAATAACATTATATGTTTAAATCACATGAATGTATACATTTAACTATATATGATAAAATATCATAAAATAAATTTTTTCTATTAATAAATTTTATTTTAAACAAAATTTGTAAAGAACTAATTAATTTATGTACAATTAAAAAAACTATTTTACTCGGTAATATGTTATTAAAATATTTAATTAAATGTATTTTATCTAAATTAATTAAATTATTTTTAATAAGAGAAAAATATAAATTTGAATATTTACAAACATCTAAAAAAAAAGTAACTAATCAATATAAATTATATTTTAATAATTTTAAATTAATATTTTTCATTAAAATATTAATATTTTTTAATAAAATATACTTAATATTTTTAAATAAAATTAATCTATAAACTCAATATTTTTCAAGTAAAAATAAAGTTACATAAGGAGAATAATTACTTAACCTAATAGCAGTAACAATACTTAATTTATTACAATTTTTAATTCTACAAAGAATCCAATGAAAAATTACATTTTCACTAGGTGTATTTAATTGATAGATTAAACATCTACTATAAATAGTAGGAGGTATTTTTACATAATTAAAACAAGTAAATATTATATTTAATCTATATGGAAAATCTTCCATTAATTTTAAAATTGCATTAAAAGTATATTTAGTTAAAAAACTAGTATGAGAAAAATACAATATTTTACTACTACCTAAATATAAGGTACTTTGTTGAACATGATTAATAATCTTTAAAATAGTATTTAAAGATATAACATTATTTTTATCAACATTAATATGATAATAATCAGGATGTATATTTTTATCCAATAATCTACAATTAATACAATTATCACAACATTGATTATTTTTTAAATATTTACAATACATCCATTTAACTATAGACAATACTAATTTATTAACTTTAAAATAAGTATTATATCGAATTAATAAATTATAATTTTTTTTTTTTATTAAATTATTTTGAATTATTTTATTATATAAATTAATATATCATATATCTAATATCATAATTATCCTTAATTTATATGTAATTATTTATATTTTATAAATATTTAAAAATATATAAATATTATATTATATATTATTGATTTATAAATCAATGATAATTAATTAATAATATCTATCATTTTTAAAAAATATATTATATAATATGTAATAAATTCTAATGTAAAAGTTATATAAACAGGTAAACCTATGTTAGTAACTAAAAAAGCTCCTAATTTTATAGCTGATGCAATTTTACCTAATGGTGAAATTATTACTAATTTAAACTTTAAAGAATATATATATCATCAAAAAGCAGTAATATTTTTTTGACCTTTAGATTTCACATTTATTTGTCCTACTGAATTAATTACATTAAATAATAAATTTAATTTATTCCTCGAAAAAAATACTAGAGTTCTAGGTATATCTATAGATTCTATTTATACACATTTAAAATGAAGAAATACTTCATACCAAAATGGAGGTATAGGAACTATATCATTCCCTATAATATCAGACTTAAAAAAAGAAATAATTACATTATATGATATACATCATATATCAGGAGTAGCATTAAGAGCTACCTTTATAATTGATAAACAAAGAATTATAAGACATCAAACCATAAATGACTTAGATATAGGTCGTAATATAGATGAAACATTACGAATCATAGATGCTATAGACCATATTCAAAAACATCATAAAGTATGTCCAGCACAATGACAAAAAGGTAAAAAATCTCTTACACCTAATACAGAAAGTATAAAAAAATATTTAACCAATAATATAAATGATTTAAAATAATTATTTTTAACATATATTTATATATAATATATTTATATATAAATAATAAAAAACATATTTTATATTAACTTTTAAAACTATGAATTTATTATATAAATTATATCCATTTATTATTTTATTTTTAATATGTATTATATTTTGTTATATAACTTTAATATATCCAAAACAACAATTATATATACATCAAAAAAATATAGAAAAAGATCTTAAAATTAATACTATTGTTCTTATTAATGGTATTATAGGAAAAGTAATAAAAATCCAAAACACTCCATACTTAACTATACTTATTAATAAAGATACTCAAATCTTAATACATAAAAAATATATATCTAAAATATTACCTGACAATATTTTTAATAAATTATAAATAATTTAATTAATTTTTGTTTCTTTGTATAAAACATGTTTTTTAAGGTAAGGGTCATATTTAATAAGACTTAATAAATTATTAGTATTACGACTATTTTTAGTAGTAGTATAAAAATGACCTGTACCTGCAGTTGATAATAATTTAATTTTAATTCTTAATTTTTTAGCCATTATAAAATCCTTTAATAACTATTAAATAATAATTATTTTTTAATATATTTATGAATACCATTTTTATCAATCATACGTAACGCTTTTGCAGTAACTCTAAGTGTTAAAAACCTTTTCTTATCGGACAATCAAAATTTATGTGTATGTAAATTAGGGAAAAACTTTCTAGAAGTTTTATTCATAGCATAAGATCTTTTTTTACCAAATAATACTTTTTTTTTCGTAATAAAACATATTTTAGACATATTTATTTATCTATAATCCTTATTATTTATTAATAATTAATTAAATTCTTTATATAATTAACTATTATAACATAATTATATTTGACATCTTGATTATTAATAAATCCATTAACTAATAAAATAGTATTAACTCTTAAAAGAGAAATATATTTTCTATATAAATCTTTATATAAACAAATTTTTATTTCACTAGTACTATCATCTACATACGCGTAACATATTTTATTATTATTTTTAGTAATATAAATTTTAACACTTACAATAACACCAATTATATTAATAATATCACAAAAATTATTAATAAATAATGACTTAATATTTACTATTTTAGTATGTGTTTTACATAAAAAATTATGTATTAAATCTTGATATAAATTAATAGGATGATTAGTAATATAATTACCTAATACTGTTTTTTCTCATAATAATTGTTCTATCATAGATAATGGAGAAAAATTTTTTAAAGAATCAATAATTAATTTCTTTTCTAAATTTTTTAAATAAATATCCATATTAAACAATGTTAATTGTCTATTAGACAATAATTGTTTTTTATACTGTGCTAAATTAATTATTTTATGCCTAATATAAATCAAAAAACTACGATCCATATTAAAAATATCAAAAGTACCTGAATAAATAAAATTCTTAATAATCATTTTAGTTACTAATTTAGATAAAGTTAAATAACAAAAATGAAAAAAATTTTTAAAAAAAATACATTTATTACGGATATTTATAATAAAATTAATAATCTTTTTACCTATACCTTTAATAGCACCCAAACCATATACTATCTTATTTTCATTATTAATACTAAAATAATATAAACTTTTATTAATATTAGGTGGTAAAATAATAAAATTATTTCATTTTAATTCATTTAAACTTAATTGAATTTTTTCTAAATTATCAATATCCGTATTAATAACAGAAATTAAAAATTCCATAGGAAAATTAGCTTTTAATCATAAAGTTTGATAAGCAGTATAAGCATATGACACTGAATGTGATTTATTAAATCCATAAGAAGCAAAATATTCCATTAAAGAAAAAATTTTTTCTGCTAATAACACATCAATATTTTTTTTCTTAGCTTTATTAACAAAAATAGAACGATGTTTTTTCATTTCTACGATATCTTTTTTACCCATTGCCCTACGTAACATATCAGCATAACCTAAGCTATAATTAGCTAATACACGTGCTATTAACATAACTTGTTCTTGATATAAAATAATACCATAAGTACTTTGTAATATAGGTTTTAATAAAATATGTTGTCATTTACTATCAGGATAACATATTTTCTCTCTGCCATATTTACGATCAATAAAATTATCTACCATACCTGTTTGTAAAGGACCTGGTCTAAATAAAGCAATAATAGCTACTATTTCTTCAAAATTTTTAGGTAATAAACGTTTTATTAAGTTTCTCATACCATAAGATTCTAATTGGAAAATAGATGTAGTATTAGCTTTATTTAACAAACAAAAACTTTTTTTATCCTTAAAATCAATGTTATTTAAATTAAAATTAATAGAAGGATAACGTTTTTGAATTAACTTCACACATTTATTAATAACCGTTAAAGTACGTAAACCTAATAAATCAAATTTAATTAAACCTACATATTCTATATCTATTTTATCAAATTGAGTTAATATTTTATTATTATCAACATCTTTATAAATAGGACAAAAATCAGTAATTAATGTAGGAGAAATAATAACACCACCAGCATGTCTACCAATACTTTTTATAACACCTTCTAAAACAAAAGAAATATCAATTAAAATTTTACACTCAATATTAGAAGAATATAAATATGATATATTAGGTACATTTGATAATATATCATATAACGTTTTATTAACATATAAAGGTATTAAACGAACTATTTTATCAACAAATATATAAGAATATCCTAAGACTCTCCCTACTTCTCTAATAACAGATTTAGCTGTTAATTTATTAAATACTACTATTTGTGCGACAGAATCTACCCCATATGTTTTTTCAATATGTTCAATTACTTGATCACGTTTTAACATACAAAAATCAATATCTAAATCTGGTAAAGATACCCTTTCAGGATTTAAAAATCGTTCAAAAAATAAACCATATTTAATAGGATCAATATCTGTTATATATAATACATATGCTACTAAAGAACCAGATCCTGAACCTCTACCAGGACCAACAGCTATATTATTATTTTTTGCTCAAACTACAAATTCCATAACAATTAAAAAATAATCAAAATACTTCATACTATTTATAATACTTAATTCATATTTTAATCTTTTCATATAAATATATTTTTTACTAACATCAATAATATTAGATAAAATTTTTTGTTCTAAAGCCTTATATGAAACATAAATTAAATATTCACTAGCATCAGTAATATTTTGTTTATTTATAGGTATACGATATTTAGGTAAAAAAACACCTTTATATTTCAAAATAAAATTACATCGTTTAGCTATTTCTACACTATTAACTAATACTTCAGGCATATCTTGGAATATACCTAACATTTCTCTTTCCGTTTTAAAATATTGATGTCTAGTATAAGTAATATATGGATCTACTTGTTTTAATAAACATCTATAATAAATAGCGGTACGAATTTTATTAAAATAAAAATCTTTTTTAGATAAAAACAATACTTTATTAGTAGCTACAAGAGGTATATTAGTATATGAAGAAATATGTAATAAATATTGAATATATTTATATTCATTCTCTATACCTATTCTATAAATTTGTAAATATAAACAATTATTTAATTTCTTTTTTCAAAAAAATAATTTTTCTATTACATATTCTTTTTGTTGCATAAAATAATTATGAATATCAAATAAAAAAATTAAACCTTGACAATATTCTATTATTCATTGTTGATATAATAACAATTTATTTTTATTCAAATAACTCATTTTATGACTTAACGTAATTAATTGAATTAAATTATTATAACCTATATCATTCATAACCAAAATAACAATAGAAAATAAATTTTCAGGATCATTTTCATGAATAAATAAAGCATCTATACCAATAATAGGTTTAACACCTATTTTATAAAACATATTAAAAAATTTTACCAAACAAGATATATTAAAATCATCAGTAATAGCTAAAGATGGTACATTATATTTTTTAACTACCTGTAATAATGAACTTAATTTACATAATCCATCTTTTAATGAATAATCACTATGGACATTAAGATGTATGAATTTAACATTACACATATATATTTTTATATATTAATAATAAAGTATACGTAATACAACATATATATTAAACAATATCTAATTATTTAATTTCTAAATATTATCTATTTTTTAATAATTATAAATATCATTTATGACAAAAAATATAAATATTTATTACTGGGTAAAATACCCAGTAAAAGAGATATGAAATATTCACTAAAATATTAATGAATATTATTATTATTAATATTATTTAATTTATTGTTAGATAACATATTTTCATCAAATAGTTGACGATTACTGTCTGATAATAACAATTTAGATAAATTAACTATATTAGTTTCTTTATTAATTAAATAAATAATATCATCAGTAATGTTAGTAACAGTACTATCACTATAGATAACTATATTATTATTTAATACTAAATTATATTTATTTAATACATATTTTTTTACTAAATCTTGGATATTAGTTATTAATACATGATATGTATATAAATTATCTTGATTTAATTTAGTTTCTATATTACGTATTTCACTATAAATATCATTACGTTTTATATTTAATTTATCTTTTTCATATTCTATTTCTTCTTCAGTAACTAAATCTACCTGATCATTAATTTCTTTTTCTTTTTTATTAAGATTAGATATCTTTTTATTAAATTTAATATAATTTAAATTAATTTGTTTATTAATATCTTTTAAAAATTTCTGATATACAACAGATTTCTTTAAAACTAAATCAATATCTAATACTGCTTTTTTAGCTATACTTAAAAATGGACAAAATACAAACATACATAATAATATTATGTTACGAATAAATTTATTATTCATTTTTAATTACCTATATTTTTATATAAATTTTATGTTTTAAAAACTAAGAATTAGTAATATATAACTGATAGAAATGTATTCTATCATGTGCTTCCCAAAGTACAGGTGAACCAAATGATACATTAATTACTCCAAAAGGAGTAGAAACTTTAAAAGCAACTCCAGCAGATATTTTAAATATCTCATAAAATTTATTATATTTATGTGTATCTAAAATAACCTGTATATGTTCAGATAATAATTCATTATCAATAATTAAACCACTATCTAAAAATAAAGATAAACGATAATAATCTTTATAAAAATTACCAAATACATGATCAAGTGGAATTGATAATTCTGTATTAAAAGATCACATAATATTTCCATGAAATAATTTACTTGGATGACGACAATCCCAATAAAATTTATCATGACATTTTTTATGCAAATCAGAATAATAAAAAATAGAATCTAAACTCTCACGATGAAATCCTCTTAAATAATTATGAACATATGGTCTAAAATATTCATATACTGGTATAGTACTATTATGATAACTATGCATATAACCTAAAAAATTACTAAAAGATAAAATAAAATTATCTTTTTTATTTAAAGAAAAATAATTTTTTCATGTAAACGTAATCTGATAATAAAGATTATCTGACCATAATAAAGTAGCATTACTATGTAAGTTAAAATAATAACCTGATATAGGAAAAATATTCTTTTTTAAATTATTAAAAGTATAATCAAACAATAACTGTATTTGCTTGACTTTATTCGATTTTAAATAAGAAATAGTTAAAAACTCATGTTTTCTATAAGGACTATAACATAATTTATTAATAGCAGTAGGATCAGATACATAATTAGGATCTAAACCTCCTAACATATCAATATGTACATAATCATCTAAATATCTATAATTATAATTTACTCCTACAGTTATATATTTTTTAGGATTATAGTAATAAACTACTTCTTTACTTATATTTAAATTAATATCAGGATTACTATGATGATTATCAACTAACTTATATTTATATATAAAATTAAATTTATCATTAATATAAATATTATTATTATTACTTAACCCAGGATAAGATAATAAAGTATTAATACTATATATATTATTACCTTTAGTAATATCAAAAATTAATTTAGTACCTACACCTAAAAGATTCTTTTTCAAAAAAGAAAACTTATAATTTAATAAACTATTTCTACTTAAACCTAAATTAAAAGCAAAATTACCATAACTTACTATTTCTTTTAAATTAAAAGTAATATCAACTAAATTAGTATGTCGTACATAATGTTTTTTAATTTTAATCTTAACATCTTCTATAAATCCTGTTTTTAATAAATTTTCTATACTTATACGAACTAATGATTCATTATATACATTACCCTCTAATAAAACAATTTCTTTACGTAAAATACTATCTACCGTACTAGTATTACCTCATATATTAATCTTACGTACATAAAATTTTTTTCCTAGATGTACATTAAATTTTAAATTTATATAATGATCTTTTAATTTATGATGATCTACATCAATAACCACATCTAAATAACCTTTATTTTTATAAAATGATAATAAACGTTCATAAAAATGATGTACAAAATCTGTTGTATACACCATTTCATGTACAAAAAATTTATTTTTTATTTCTTCAGTTTGACTATCAAATAAAAATAAATCATCTTGTATTGTAATATCTAATATTCTATATATTTCACCTTCATATAAATAAATATATAAATCAATAAAGGTATCATCTAATACTAATGACTTAATAACTCTTTTTATAGTAAAATCTAAATAACCTTTATTTATATAAAAATATTTTAATTTTTGTAAATCATTTTCAAATGCATTTACTCTATAAATACTATTTACTAATATATTATGAAAAAAATTTTTATATACTTTAGTATATCAATTTTTAGTTAACTGAAAATCATTAAATTTTGTATTTCCTGATAAAACAATTTTACGTATTTTAGGTCATGTAAATTCTTTAAAAACAACTTGTAAAACAACATTTTTATCTTTTAATGATATAAATTGAAAATCAATAGTTACATCTATACCTTCCTTTTGATATAAATCATAAAGATAATTTTTTATCATTAATAAATTATATGTATTTAACATATAATTTTTTTTAATATCAAATTTATTAAATATATCTATTAATTTTTGTTTATCAAAAAATTTATTATTAATAAATTTAATTTCTGATATATTATAATTATATATTAATGAAAAATACAACTTATCTTTTATATAAGATCATGTAATATTTTGAAAATTACCAGTATTATATAAATATTCTACTAATAAAGAAATATCTCCCTTTTTTATCGTAGGACCAAACTTATTTAATAATAAGTGTGAATAATAATCTCTATCAATTTTATTATTAAGACCTACTAAAGATATAGTACCTACATCTATATTATTACTTGCGAATATTTTTATATTAAATAGTAATATTATTACTATAATAAATAGTTTATTCATATTATTTATATATATTTAATATTTATAAAAATCTCTACTATAATTAAACAACAATAATTTTATACCTATAATTATATCTTTATATAATACATATAAAGATGTACTAAATAACAATATAGTACCAATATAAGTATATAAATACTCTATTATAGAATATTTCTTTCTAGTTAAAAAACGTATTAATAATAAACCTATATTACCACCATCTAATGGCATAAATGGTAATAAATTACATACAAATAAATTAACATTTAATACACTAATTAATGACATATAACGTAAAAATTCATATTTATTTAAAATTATACGAAACATATTAAAAACAGTTACTGGACCAGTAAATCGCTTAATATTACGTATATGTCCTGTTACTAAAATAAAAAAATTAACATAAATATATTTAATTAATAAAAAAATTTGATTAAAAGTATATTTTAATGATGATCATTTACTAAGTTGGAGATTATATAAATAATCTCTCCGTATAATTGTAAAATATTTATTAATATAATTTTTTTTTATTAATGATTCATAAATATCTTCATATTTTACTTGTTTAACAATAAACTTATTATTTCTTATAATATGGAAAGTAATAAACTTATCTTTATAAAAATCTTTATATTTTAATAACTTAATAAAATTATTGTTTTCACTTAATAAATTATTATTGATCATATAAATCTGATCATTATTTACTAATAAAGATAAAAATTTATTATTTATATTATCCCTAATATTTTTTACTAAAAATAATGTATATAAAAAAACTTTATTTAAAAACAAAGAAAAATCTTTTATAAATTGAGATCTTTTAATTTCATATTTAATTACTTCATTAGAATGAATATCTTTCATTTTTAATAATAATGTATCATCATTAATACTATCTAATACATATTTAATATCAATATTATTAATAATATTATAATTATTAATACTTAATAATTGATAATTGCGAATATTAAAATTATTACTATTAATAAGATTATATTTATTATTTACTATTTCTAGTATAGGAGGAGAAATAGGATTCCCAATATTAAATATAATAAAATATATTAATATAGATAATAATAAATTCATTATAGGTCCAGATATTATAATAAATAATCTAGTAAAAAAAAAATTTATTTTATCTTTACTAAAAAAAGACTGCTGATTATTAATCGGTCAATCTAAATAATCTACATCAGATTGTACATATCCTCCTAAAGGAAATAACCTTAATTGATAATTAGTATTACCTAAATTAATATTACATAATAAGGGCCCTATACCTACTACAAATAAATTAACAGGTATCCCTATAATTTTCATAGCTATAAAATGACCTAATTCATGGCATATAATTATTAACATAATAGTTAATATTACTATACATGAAATAAACAGACTTTTAAAAATATACATATATTTATACTTATATAAATATAAAATTATTTATATAATATATATCTCTATATAAAACATTTACTAATAATATTATATATTTATATATAATTATTATATAGTGAGTTCATAACATAATAGAAATTATTAAATAATATAATTATATATTTAATTAAATATTTATCTTTAAAATAAATAGAACTATTGTTAATAAAAAAACATCTATATATCAAATATATTTATATATAATATAAATAATATATATATATGATATAATTTATATATTAAATGAAAAAAAATGTTTTATATATATCAATACTTATATAAAAATATATTAATATTCTTGTTTTTTATTTAAAAAAAGTACTTGAATAATATTAATATATTTATTCGTTAATATTTGTAATTCTTTATTTCATTTAATTTGTAAATCTTTACTTATCTTTTTTTTTTTATAAAAATTATCTATTTTATTTTTATACATTTGTCTAATATGTCTAATAGATATTTTATATAATTCAGTTTTATTTAAAATTAATTTTAAAATTTTTTTTTTAGACTCTTCAGTTAAAGGAGATAAAGATACCAAAATATCTTTATATTTAATAATAGGATTAAGACCTAAATCTGCTTTAATTATAGTATTAATAACTATCTGTATTAAAGATTTATCAAATAAAGATATTTTAAATACATTAAAATTATCTTTAGTAATTTTAGCAATATTTTTTAATAAATAATTTTTATTATATACATTCACTAATATATTAGAAATAATATTAATATTTAAAAAATTAGTACGATATTTATATATAATATTTTTATATATACTTACACATTTTAACATTTTATTACCAATATTATTAATATCAATAGTACACATAATAACACATCCTATGTATCTACAATTTTTACTAAATTATTTTTATTATACATTTTAATAATGTATACTTTTAATAAATATAAAAGAAATGATATTATTTATCATCTAAAAAACTACGTAATATTTCAGATCTACTAGGATGACGTAATTTACGTAAAGCTTTTGCTTCTATCTGCCTAATACGTTCCCTAGTAACATCAAATTGTTTACCAACTTCTTCTAAAGTATGATCACTATTCATATTAATACCAAAACGCATACGTAATACCTGAGCCTCCCTAGGAGTTAAACTAGATAAAATATTTTGAGTAACATAACGTAAATTATCTATAGTAGCAGATTCTAATGGTAATTCTAAAGAAGAATCCTCAATAAAATCACCTAAATATAAATCTTCATCTTCACTAACTGGTGTCTCTAAAGAAATAGGTTCTTTAGCTATTTTTAATATTTTACGTATTTTATCTTCCGATATTAACAAACGTTCAGATAATTCTTCAGATGTAGGTTCTCTACCTAATTCTTGTACAATTTGTCTTGATATTTTATTCACTTTATTAATAGTCTCTATCATATGTACAGGTATACGTATAGTACGAGCTTGATCCGCTATAGATCTAGTTATAGCCTGTCTTATTCATCAAGTAGCATATGTAGAAAACTTATAACCTCTTCTATATTCAAATTTATCGACTGCTTTCATTAAACCTATATTCCCTTCTTGAATTAAATCTAAAAACTGTAATCCTCTATTAGTATATTTTTTAGCTATTGATATTACTAATCTTAAATTAGCCTCTACCATAGTAGATTTTGATAAATGTATTTTTTTTTCATTAAGTAAAATATATTTTTTTAAACGTTTAAAATTATATATTTTATATCCTATTATATATTCAATTTTTTTTAAAAATATTAATTTAATTTTAAGTAAATGAATTTTTTTTATTAAATGTGATGATAACGACGGAACTATATATTTAGAAATCATATTTAATATTAATTCAATATCAATTAAATTATTTTGTATACAAATTTTCTTTTTAGGTATTAATAAATTTTGAATACATACTTTTTTTATATATTTTTCAGTAATATCAATTAAATTAATAATTCTTTTTACCTTTAATAATAAAAAATCTAATTGTTTTGTAGATAATTTAAAACACATAAACATATCAATTAACTGATAAAATTCATACTTTGTATATGGATGTTCATAAGTATATTTATTTAACGAATTAATAAATTTATTATATTGATGTGACAATTTATCAAATTTTTGATTAATATAATATAAATCAACTTGACTATTATTTAAAATAATATTTTTATAAATTTTATTAATATTAAGAAAATATTCAACATTATTTAAAAAAAAACAATCTTTACCATTATTATAGTCAATAATACCACTAATTAAATCACATAAACGTAATTTACCATTTTTTACTAAAATATATCTATTTAAAAAACATTTTATTAAAATATATAATTTAGATAATGATAATTGAGTTTCTCTAATATAATTTTCAATTTTTTTAGATATATATATCTCATCAAATTTAGTTAATAAATTTACAGTACCCATTTCTTTTAAATACATACGTACTGTATCAGTACCTTTACTTAAACCATTATCTATTTTAGATAAAACTTTTTTTATCATTTTTAACCATTTAGTAACATATGCTAATATTAAATAAAGTAAAATTACTTAATAAATAATATTATAATCAAAGATATAAATCTATTATTTACACATAATATTTATATACGATATTAAACATAATTTAATAACATATTATTCTAACTATAAATTTTTAATTTTTAATAAAGATCATAATTTTTTTTGTTCTATACTATTTAAATCTCTTTTTTTATTAATCATAATAATTCTATCAATTTGTTTATTAATAAAAAATATTTTTAATTTAACTAACATTTCTAAAAATACTAATTTCTGATTATGTTCTATAAAAAAACAATTATAGTTAAATAACTTATATAAATAAAATTTAATACGTTTTTTATGAAATTTCTCAATAATTAATATAGATGTAACATATTTATGTTTTAAACAAATATTAACAATATTAATAAATAATAATATACATATATGTCAATATATTCCTGAATAACTATGTAAATTAACATATTTACTAAAACACGGATTAGTTAAAATTAAATAAATTAAACTACGAAAAAAATGAAATTGTTTTCGTATTAAATATTTATTAATATGTCGTAAATATATAGTATGTAAATAATAAAAATTTTTTTGATAATAATCCAAAAGTTTATTCTTTAATTCTATTTTTAAAATCATTTTAATAGTACAAGATTTAATTAAAGAAATTAAAGAAATTAATTTACTAGTCAACAAAATTTTTTTCTGATATGGTAAATAATCTACACCTATTTTATATAACATAAATAATACTTCATAAATAGAACGAGCATTATTTATTCTATACAAAAATTTTTCTTTACCTTCCTTATAAATCAAAGTATCAGGATCCTCATTCACTGGTAAAAAAACAAAAAAAGAACATTTATCTTTAGTTATATAAGGTAATATTTTTTTTAAAGATATTTTAATAGCTAATTGTCCTGTCTTATCACCATCATAACAAAAAATAATTTTATTAGTATACCTAAACAATATTTGTATCTGTATATTATGTAAAGATGTTCCTAATAATCCTACAGTATAATTAAAACCATACGAATGTAAAACTATTACATCAATATATCCTTCAACCACTAAAATTTGTTCTAACTTATTATTAGAATGTATAACATGATATAAACCATATAAATATTGTTGTTTACAATAATATAAATTATTCATAGAATTAATATATTTATTACGATTATTACCATATAAAACTCTACCACCAAATGCTACTATATTCCCATATATATTATGTATAGGAAAAGTAATTCTATTAATAAATTTATCATAAATAACATTATATTTATTTTTATTAAATACACCTAATTTTAATCATATATTTATATTATGAAATTTTATAAAATTTTTAATAAAGTTAGTAACTAAAGGTATATAAGAAAAACCAATAGAAAATTTAATAATTCAATATTGATTAATACCTCTTTTTAATAAAAAATTTCTAACAAAAGATAAGTTTTTATGATATAACAAAGTATTATTATATAATTTATTATATTTTTTCATTAAACAAAAATACTTATCCTGTAAACTATGTGTATTAAAAAAAGGTATTTTTTTAATTACTGTTGTATATTCAACAGTAATATCTAAAATATTAGCTATTTCATGTATACTTTCTATAAAATTTAAATGACAATATTTCATAATAAAATCAATACTATTACCACTAATTTTACATCCAAAACAATAAAAATATTTTAATTCTTTATTTACTATAAAAGAAGGATGCTGATCTTCATGAAAAGGACAACATGCTTTATAAAATTTACCTTTTTTTTTTAACAAAATCTTTGAAGAAACAATTCTCACAAGATCACAATCTTGTAATAAACGTTTAATAAATATTTTCGATATATATTTCATTTATATATAGACTAAATAAATATATTATTTATAAATAAAATATTTTTTAGTTTTTATCTATAAAAATGTTTTATTTTCTCACGTGCTATTTTTTTATAATGTCTTTTAATAGCTGAAATTTTAGCCCGTTTACGAATAGTAGTAGGTTTTTCATAAAATTCACGTTTACGTATTTCAGTTAATATACCAGATTTTTCACATAAACGTTTAAATCTACGTAAAGCTATTTCGAAAGATTCATTATTTTTAATTTTTATATTAGGCATACTACATACATCTCCTTTAAACAACATATATTCTTTAATATATATTATATATTAAAAATTTTCATATAAAAATAATATGTTTATATTAGCTATAGATACATCTTGTGATGAAACTTCAATTAGTATATATAATACTGTAACAAAAATATTTACTAACAAAAATTTTAATCAAATTAAAATACATGAAAAAACTGGTGGTATTATACCACAAAAAGCAACCTATTATCATTATATAAATATAATACCGTTAATCCAAAAACTACTTAAAAAAAATAATTTATCTATGACACATATTCAATTAATAGCTTATACTGCTGGACCTGGTTTAGCTAATTCATTATTAATAGGTGCTACCACAGCAATTAGCTTATCTTACTTATATAAAATACCCTATATAGCGATTAATCATCTAGAAGGACACATTTTATCTGTTATGTTAAATAAAAACAAACCTAATTTTCCTTTTATTTCATTATTAATTACTGGAGCTAATACATTATTAATTTTAGTTAAAAACTTTCATAAATATAAAATATTAGGTAAATCTGTAGATGATTCTCTTGGTGAAATATTAGATAAAATAGCATATTTAATGCAATTAGGTTTACCTGGAGGAAAACAAATTTCAAAAAAAGCTAAATTAGGTAAAAAATATTTTACTTTTCCTAAACCTATGTATTATCAAAATAATTTAAATTTTAGTTTTTCCGGACTTAAAACACATATAACTAATATATGACATAAATTTAAAAATAAAATTAATCTTAATATATTAAAACAAAATATTTCATATACTCTAGAAAAAACTATACACCAAATATTAATTAAAAAAATACAAAAAGCATTAAAAAAATATCAAATTACAACATTATCTTTAGTAGGTGGAGTTAGTGCTAATAAAACATTAAAACAAAAAATATCAATATGAGCATTAAAACATAATATTAAATTATATACACTACCTACTAAATGATGTACAGATAATGCAGATATGATAGCTTATACTGGATGAATTAAATATAAAAAACAAAAAATAAAAAATAACAATGATTGAATAATAAAAACTAATCACAAATGACAGTTACACACTTAAAAATATCACTGTTTAAATATAAATTAAGTAATAACTAAATATTTTTTTTTTAAAAATAACTCCACAGATTTCATACGCAAATACCTAATATGTTGAGTAATATATTTACCTTTATATCCTAATTTAATTACATCATTACTTATAATTTTACATGTTTTTTGATAAAGAATTAATAAATAATGATCTAAAAATTCTAATAATACTTTATTTTTAAATGGAATAAAATACATTACTTTTAAAAAAAGTAAAAATTTATTTAAAAAAAAAGATTGTCTTCATACATCCATAATATAAAATAACTTCATAATTAATATAGTTAAATTTTTATTATTATTATAATTATAAATAATATTTAATACATTTAATATCATTTTATATAATAAATAAAATTTTTTAGCTATATTAAATCTTTTACAAAACAAACTTACCATTTCTAATAAATAATTTTTATTTAAAAAAAACTCATGCACTAAAAAAGTTTTATAAAAAAATAAACACAAAAAAACAAAACGTAAATCTAAAGTTAAACTCATATTAACAATAATTTTAAAAACTTTTTTAAAATAATAATATAAATATCTAGAATAAAAAATATTTACAAGTTCTGGAAAAATAATATTTAATGCTCCACATTTATATAATATTAAAAAATATAAAATAGGTCCATTAGAATTAAGACCTTTTACTGTTTCTTTCCAAATTCTTTCAGATATTACATATAATAATTCCCCTGAATTAACTATTTTAACAAGTAATTTAAAAGTGGAATCATTAATAACAAATTTTAAATTATAAAACCGAGCATACAACTGAGCTACTCTAAAAACACGTAAAGGGTCATCTAAAAAATTAAACGATACATGTTTAATTAACCTATTATTTAAATCTAGTACACCATTATAAGGATCATGAATCCTACCATACTTATCAATAGCAATAGAATTAATTGTTAAATCTCTCCGAAATAAATCTTCTTCTAATGTAACATACATAGAACTATCACAAACAAAACCATAATATCCTTTACCATATTTCATTTCTGTACGTGCTAAAGCATATTCTTCATGAGTTCTAGGATGTAAAAATACTGGGAATGAACTACCAACTTGTCTATAACCTAAAGATAACATTTCTTCTATAGTAGAACCAACTACTACCCAATCTTTATCACGTACTTTTAATCCAAGTAATTTATCTCTTACTGCCCCCCCTACTAAATAAATTTTCATAACGATCTCTAAACTATTAAACTAAATTAATATATAATTTAGTTATTAACTTCACCTATTATACTCAATATAATTAAGTAATATGAAACATATTTAATATATCCTTACTTAATAATCCTTTACGTATTTCTTTTAAAGCTTTAATAATAGGTTTATCTATACATCGTTTATTTATTAATATATTATTAGATTCAAACTGAATCTGACGAGCCCTATAAGCAGCTATTAATACTAAATGAAATCTACTATCTATATTATTCAATATTATTATATTAACGTTATATTTAAAATTTTAATAATTTTATTAAAATAACTCACAAATATTTTTTAGAATTAAAGAAAATATTTAACACAAGAAATATCTAATTTAGTATAAAGTTTCTGATAAGATAAAATTTTATGGTTTAACAAAGGATATTTTAAACTATGTCAAGTTAATTCTATATTCAAAAATATTTCTATTCTTTTACACAAATTAGGTACTATAGGAAATAAATAAATAGATATTACTCTAAAAACATTAATAATAGTAGTACAAAAATAATGTAATTGTTGTCGTTTAAAATCATTATTAAATAATAATCATGGTTTATATTTATTAATATATATATTTATATTATCTAATAACTTATTAATTATATATAATACTCTTTTATAATTAAAAGATTTAAAATAATTACTAATAATTACGGATTTATTAACTATATAATTATAAAAACTAAAATCATATAATTGATCAGCTAAATAATTATCAAATTTAACAATAAAAAATTTAGATATTCTAGAAGCTATATTTACAAATTTATTTACTATACCTGTATTAACTTTATTAATAAATTCATAAATATTAAAATTAATATCTTTAATAGACATTGATAATTTACTAGCTAAGTAATATCTTAAACTATCTGAATCAAAATACTTTAATCATTTTTTTATAGTAATAACATTATTAGTAGATTTAGATATTTTTGAATTATTAATTAATAAATGACCATGAACCAGTAATTTATGAGGTTTAGTATAATGTAAAATATCCAAAATTATTGGTAATAAAATACCATGATGATATAAAATATCTTTACCAAAAATATAATATATCTTATAATCATAAGATTCTTTTTTCCAAAATAAATTAAATAAATTAATATTATGACTATTACAAAAATATTTAAAAGTACTTATATAACCTAATAAAGCATCTAATCAAACATATATAAATTTATTAACAATTAAAAAATCTGGTGTATGAAAACCGAAATAAGGAATATCTCTCGTAATATTCCAATCATATAATTGTGTTTTTAATCAAATATTTAATTGTTTAAATATAATTTTTTGTAAATGACATTTAGACAATCATTTTATTAAACACTTTTTAAAAATTGATATTTTAATAAAAACTTGTTTAGTTAATTTTAATATAGGTATACTATTACTTAATATAGATATAGGATTTAATAAAACATCTTTTTCATATGTATTACCACAATGATTACATATATCACTATATTGATCAAAAGATTTACATTTACTACACTGTCCTTTAATTAATCTATCTGACAAAAACATGTTTAATTTAATATCATAAAATTGATAAATATTTTTCGTATATGTTAATCTCTTCTTTAATAAAATTTTTAAAAATTTTAATAATAATAAGTAATTATCATTACTATGTGTAGTATAATAATTATCATGAATAATATTTGTTAATTTAAAATCTCTCAAATGATCTTGATAATATTTCTTAACCATATATTGCGGTTTAATATTTAATTTACGAGATTTTAATAAAATAGCTGTACCATGTGTATCATCAGAACAATTAAAATAAATTTTATTTTGTCCTAATAATCTCTGATGTTTAACTCAAATATCTGCATAAACATGTTCCATAATATGACCTATATGTAAAGATCCATTCGCATATGGAAATGCACAATAAATCAAAATATTTTTCATAATATACTTATTTACATTATCAACTAATATTTATCTAATATAGATAAATAAATATCATTATAATAAATTATACTCGGTGAGAGAGGATTTGAACCTCCGACCTACTAGTCCCAAACCAGTTGCGCTACCAAACTGCGCTACTCACCGTTATACTATTTTATATAAAGGTGGTTAATGGGATTCGAACCCATGACACCCGGAACCACAATCCAGTACTCTACCTACTGAGCTATAACCACCATATTAGAAATATTATTCAATAATTAAATTTATTAATATTTCATATAATAATATTTATTAATCTTTAATTACATATAATATATAGTAACATAAAACAAACACAAATAATAAAAAAAATAAATTTAAATACAATAATTTATTAATTTTTCAATAAAAACAAAATTTAATTTATTAATAAAGTACTAAATAATCATTAATTAAATCTCATTAATATTATTATTAATAATATTAATAAGATTAAGATCTTTTCATCATTTCAAAAAAAGCATCATTAGTTTTAGTCATAGATAGTTTTTTTATTAAAAATTCCATAGCATCAATTTCATTCATAGGATTAAGAATACGCCTTAAAATCCACATTTTATGTAATTCTTCTACAGTAGTTAATAACTCTTCTTTACGAGTACCTGACCTATTATAATCAATTGCAGGAAAAATACGTTTTTCTGCTATTTTTCTTGATAAATGTAATTCCATATTACCAGTCCCTTTAAATTCTTCATATATCACTTCATCCATTTTAGAACCAGTATCTACTAAAGCTGTAGCTATAATAGTTAAACTACCACCTTCTTCTATATTACGTGCTGTACCGAAAAATCTCTTAGGCCTATGTAAAGCATTAGCATCTATACCTCCTGTTAATACTTTACCTGAAGCAGGTACTACTGTATTATATGCTCTAGCTAATCGCGTAATAGAATCTAATAAAATAATTACATCTTTTTTATGTTCCACTAACCTTTTAGCTTTTTCTATTACCATTTCAGCTACCTGTACATGTCTTAAAGGAGGTTCATCAAAAGTAGAAAAAATTACTTCTCCTTTAACTGTTCTATACATATCAGTAACTTCTTCGGGCCTTTCATCAATCAATAAAATAATTAATACACAATCAGAATGATTATAACTAATACTTTGAGCAATACTCTGTAATAAAACAGTTTTACCTGCTTTTGGTGGAGCTACTATTAAACCTCTTTGTCCTTTACCAATAGGAGCAGCTAAATCTAATATTCTTGTAGTTAAATCTTCTACAGTACCATTACCTTTTTCCATATATAATCTACTGTTAGCATGTAAAGGAGTTAAATTTTCAAATAAAATTTTATTTTTATTATGTATAGTAGGTTTATCATAATTAATAGTATCTACTTTTAATAAAGCAAAATAACGCTCTAAATCTTTAGGAGGACGTATTTTACCAGTAATTGTATCACCTGTTCGTAACTTAAATCTTCTTATTTGACTAGGTGATACATATATATCATCAGGTCCAGCTAAATATGAACTATCAGAAGATCTCAAAAATCCAAAACCATCTTGTAATATTTCTAATACACCATAACCAAAAATATCTTCACCACCTTTAGAATGTTGTTTAAGAATAGAAAAAATAATATCTTGCTTACGCATTCTAGATAAATTTACTAAAGATATTTTTTCACCTAAAATGACTAACTCCGACACTGACATACTTTTTAATTCAGTAAGATTCATAACCATTGAATAAAAATATTACTATTTACTCTTATCAAAATTATTTAAAATTAACTTTAAATATTATTAATATAAAAAAAAATTATAATAATTTTATTATTATTTAATATAATAAATATACTATATAATACTAAACAATATTATTAATTTCTAAAAATTTTATAATATCTAATTGACTTAACAAACCTATTTTTGTTGCTACTACTTTACCTTGATTAAATAAAATAATTGTAGGAATACTTTTTATATTATATTCATGACTAATACGAACTGCTTTATCTACATTAATTTTATATAAATGTAATTTATTTTTTAATTTATTAATAGTATTTTGCAAAATTGGTAAAAAACTTACACAAGCATTACATCATTTAGCACTAAAAACAACTAAAACAACTTCCTTATTTAATAACACTAATTCTTTAAAATTAACATCATTTACTTGAATATATTCTATACTCATTAGTACCTCTAATTATATAATTAATATTATTCTCATTTTAAAAACAAAATAAAATATTACATATTAATATATATAAATATGTAATTTATAAAAATATAATTTTTTATATTTCGTAAATAAAATATTACTATATACAATATTAATCTTAATTAAAATTAACTTAATAATAAATATTATTAGTTACTAAAATATTTAAAGATTAATTAATAATAATATATATTATTAATATATATATTATATTACAACATATTCATATATAAATAATTAGATTATCAGAACAACAAATTAAAAATATATTATTATATATAATGTAATAAATTACATCTTTAAAATATATATTTATATATATCACTTAAATTATTAAAAATTTTATATATAAATATTATATAAATTATAAATATGTCAATTAATAATTTATATTAATAAACAATATACAAACCTTAAATATATAAATCGGACTACAAAACTTACCATAATGTTACTTAATATTTATTAAATATAAATTAATTATAATATCTTAATACATAAAATCATATTATAAAATATTTATATTTAATATAATTAAATATAAATAAATAATTATATAATAATTACCCAGTACAAAATATTATATAATAATATCATATATTCTATAATATATAAAAAATACTTTATAAAGAATTAAGCCAATTAATTTCATTTAATCATAAATTAATATTTTTAGTTTCTAATATAATAGGCATATAATCGAATATTTTGTTACGTACAAACCAATAAAAAAAAATATTACCTAATAAACTATTTTTTAATTCATCATGTCTATCTTTTCTACTACCAAAACAGCCTTTACTACCATTTAAATGAATACCTTTTAAATATTTGAAACCTATAATTTTACTAAAATCATTAAAAACCTTTTCACAATCATTAAATTTACGTAAATCATAACCAGCTACAAAAGCATGACATGTATCAATGCATACTCCTATACGATTTTTATTTTCAATAGAATCAATAATCTTTGCTATATGTTCAAATTTATATCCTATATTAGTACCTTGACCTGCAGTATTTTCTAATACTATTATAATTTTTTTAGTTTTTTCTAAAATATAATTAATAGAATCAGAAATAGTTAATAAACATTTATCTAATGATAACATATTTAAATGACTACCAGGATGTATATTAATATATTTTAAAGACAAATCATTACAATAATTTATTTCTTTGATTAACAAATTTCTAGATTTAGATAAAATATATTTATTATAATGACCTAAATTAATTAAAAAACTACCATGAGGTAAAATATATTTACTAGAAAAATTATATTTATTACACTCATTAATGAAATTATTAATTTCTATATTAGAAATATATTTATATCATTTAACATTATTACCTAAAAAAAAAGCAAAAGATTTAGCATTAATTAAATATGCACGAAATACGGTTTTATCTACACCATATAAAGAACTAACATGAGCACCTATATACTTATAATTTACTTTTAAATAAGTCATAAAATTTTTTTTATAATGTTATTATATTCATATATAATGAATATATAAATGAATTATTATATATAATACAAATACATAAAAAAAAATATATCTTTTTTATATATCAAATGGTGTATTATGCATACTATATCTTTACCAGCATATTTAAGAACAAAAATAGGTACAAACAATAGTAGAAAATATCGAAATCAAACATTAATTCCTGCTATTATTTATAAATATCAAAAAAAAACTATATTAATTAATATATCCCATAATATTTTTTATCCTATATTCAATAATATTAATATATACAAAAATCTTTTTTTATTAACTATAAATAAACAAAAAATACTAACATATATTAAAAATATACAAAATCATCCATTCAAAAATAAAATTTTACATATTGATTTTATTTACAAATAACAATTATAGGCCGTACAGGAATTGAACCTGTGACCAATTGATTAAAAGTCAACTGCTCTACCGACTGAGCTAACGACCCATATATATCAACATTATATATAAAAAATAATTGTTAGTCTATAATATATATATTATATTAATTAATAAATCATAATTTATTTAAATATTATAATTTATAAAAAATATTAATATATATATTCATAATATATCAACTATTCTTAAATAGATTATATATAATTATATTAAATTTTAATTCATATTAATAAATAATTTATGAATAATAAAATTATTATGAGTTTATATGAACTTATAAAAAACCACAAAAATTTTTTAATTGGTTTTAGTGGTGGTATTGATTCTACAGTTTTATTACATGCATTATATACAATTAATAAAAAATATTCTCCAATTTCAATAAGAGCAATACATATTAACCATCATTTTAATAAAAATGCTAAAAAAGTAGCATATCATTGTAGTAAAATATGTGATAAATGAAATATACATTTAATACAAGAACATATCTTTTTATCTTCTTACCAAAATATCGAATCTCAATATCGTAATAAAAGATACCATTTATATAAACAACATGTACTACTTAATGAAATAATAATAACAGCACACCACCAAAATGATCAATGCGAAACATTATTACTTTCAATAAAAAGAGGATGTGGTCTAAAAGGATTATCTGGAATACATAAAAATATTTTTATTAAAAAAAAAAAAATAATTACTAGACCATTACTAGAAATTTCTAAAGATATAATAAAAAAATACGCTATAGAAAATAAATTAAAATGAATAGAAGATATTAGTAATAATAATACAAATTTTGATAGAAATTTTTTACGTTGTTTAATTTTACCAAAAATTATTAAAAAATGACCATACTTTATAAAAACAGCAACTAGATGTAGTGAAATATGTTATCAACAAAATAAATTAATTAAATCATTAATTAATAATATTATACCAACTAATTATTTTAAAAAAAAAAAAATTTCTTTAATTCCATTATTTAAATTACAAAAAGAAATACAAATTTATATATTAAAAAAATGAATTAACAAATACATTATTACTAATATTAGTTATAAATGAATACACATATTATGAAATAATATTTTCATAAAAAATAATCTAGATAAATATTATCGAATATGTATAAATAAATATGAAATTATTAAATATAAATATAATTTATATCTTATTAAAAATATAAAATGATCTACTAAAACTACCTTTATATGAAATAAAAAAAACACAAAATTTTTTTTACCATATAAACTAGGATATTTAAAATGACATAAAAATAATAATATAAATAATATTAGAAAACCTTATAAAAATGAAATAATTTATATTAAATTTAATTATAAACAAAAAATAACTATCTTACATAAGACTACACAAAGAATTAAAAATATATGACAATCATATAAAATAAAACCATGAAATAGGAAACTAATACCCATTATATATTATAATAAACTACCTATAATTTGTCCTAATTTTTTTATTACAAAAGAAAGTCAAAATAATAATAAAAATAAATATACAATCAAATGACATCATAATAATATTGTGAATTAAATAACAAAAAAATTATGTAAAAAATTATATATATAAGATAAAGGTATAAAATGAGTAATTTTATTTAATCTATCTCTTACTTCTATTAAATTATTTATAACAGTTTTATTACTTAATATCATTATAATAGGTACTCCTAATAATTCCAAATCAGTTAACATTCTACCATAAAATAATTTTCTATCATCTAAAATTACTTTAATTTTATATTTTTGTAAATATACATAAATTTTATTTACTAATAAGTATAATTTACTATTATTATACATATTAATAGGTATTATTCCGACTACTCAATTAGCTACCGATAAAGGCCAAACAATACCTTTATTATCATGATAATGATCAATAATAGCTGCTACTAAACGTGTTATACCTATACCATAACATCCCATATATAAACTATCTAAAGATATAACACGATTATATCGTAAAAAATTCTTAATATATTGATCAGATAACTTAAAAACATGACCTAATTCTATTGAAGAATAAATATTATTTCTATAATCACTATTATTTGAATAAATATTATCTTTTACTTTTACACTAATTTGATTTATGTTATCACAAATATTAACAAATTGACAATTTTTAATATCTATAAATCAATTAACATTAATAAATAAATAATTATTTTTACCAGAACCTATAGTAAAATTTTTATAATAAAAAATATTATAATCTACAATTACTGGATAATTTTTTATTAAAGGACCTAAATAATATTTTTTTAAACCTAAATAATTATATATTTTTACATTACTTAATATATGTATATTAATAGCTAACGGATAAATCTTATATAATTTATTTATATTTACTTTAGATTTAACTGGGTACATTATAAATACTAAAAAAAATTTTTTTAAATAAGTAATCTTTACTAATTTAGTAATTATAAATTGATAATAATTTAATAAAGTATTTTTTTTACCAAACATATTATTTTTAATAATATATAATATTTTTTCAGAACAATAATTTTTAACATCTAATTTAATATCATTTAAATTAGTCCACAATAACTCAGAATATGAATATATTATTTTATTATAATTAATTAATAACTTATCTTCACCATATTTTGATAAAGAATGAAATTCATGAGATTCAATACCACCTATAGAACCACTATCAGCTATATTAAAAAAAATATTTAAACCTAATTTATTAAAAATATTTAAATATACATTAAATACTAAATTATAATATTCATGTAAACAATCTAAAGTTTTATGAAAAGAATAAGCATCCTTCATAATAAATTCTCTAGATCTAATTACTCCAGCCCTAGGTCTTAATTCATCACGAAATTTTGTTTGTATCTGATAAAACATACTAGGATATTTATCAATACAAAAATTTTCTAATATAATTTTTGTTATTAATTCCTCATGAGTTGGAGAAAGAATAAAAAGCTTTTTATTCCTATCTAATAATTGGAATAAATCTTTACCATAATGATGATATCTTTTACTCTGTAATCATAAATAATCAGGTTGTAAAATAGGCATTAAAATTTCTAATGCACCTATTTTATTCATTTCATATCTAATAATTTTAATTATATTATTAATAATTTGTCAACCATTAGGTAATCAAACATAAATACCAGTAGATATTTTACGTATTAAACCACCTCTACACATTAAATTAACAATATTATTACTTTTATCAAATATATTTATTGATGTAAACAAAGAATATTTAGTTAGTCTCATATATTTATAAATATTACTTATTTTTTAAAGAAAGCATTTTACCTAAAAAACACCCTCCTAATAAATGTAAATGTAAATATTCTATTACTTGACCACCATATTTATTACAATTAATAATAATACGATAACCATCATGACTTAAATGTTTTTCTTTAGCTATTAAAGATGCTACCAATAATAATTTACCTAAAATATATATATGTTTAGGTTCCACTTTATTCATATTTTTAATATACATATTAGGTATAATTAAAATATGACAAGGTGCTAAAGGCACTTTATCATAAAACGCAGTAACATATTTATCTTGATAAATTAAATCAACTTTGATTTTTTTATTAATAATTTGACTAAAAATATTTTGTTTATCCATAAAAGTATCTTAAATATAAACATATAATGTTATTATAAATATAATAATTTGTATAAAAAAAAATTAATAATTAAAATTAATAATGATCTAAATATTTAAAAATATCTAAAAATAATATTTACTAATGAACATAATATAGATTATAATATAATTAATTATATACATAAATACTATTTTAAATATATATTTCAGAATATATATTAACCTTATAAAGGTCTATAGCTCAGTCGGTAAGAGCACACCCCTGATAAGGGTGAGGTCAGCGGTTCAAATCCACTTAGACCTATATATAAAAATTTTAGGGGTATAATTTAACTGATAAAATAGTGGTCTCCAAAACCAAAAACTGAAGGTTCGACTCCTTCTACCCCTGTAAAATAATTAATTTATAAATAAATATATAAAAATGATAAAAATAAATAACACATTAGAAAATATTGATATATACGTAAAAAAACATATAAGTCCTGTTTTACAAATGCATGGAGGTAATATAAAAATTATTAAAATAGAACCTAAAGACACTTTATGAATACAATTAATAGGTAAATGTCAATCATGTAATATATCATGACATACATTAAAATATGAAATTAAAAAAAAAATAATATCTAATTTTCCACAAATTAAATATATTAAAAATATATAAATTATTTACGTGACACATAATGATTAGTTAAAGTATTCACTTTAATTAAATCACCTAATTTTATAAATAAAGGTACTCATATAAAATATCCAGATATTAATTGTACTAACTTTTGTTTTCTATGACTTATTTGATCACTAATTTTTACTACTTTTATATAAATATAATTATCTATAATTAATTCTATAGGTAAATTATTTCATAATATAATCTTATATTCATAATCTTTAACTAAAAATTTATATTTAATATTAATTATTACTTGATCCAAAGTAATTATATCTAAAGTTTTTTTATGCAAAAAATATCAGTTCACACTTGTCCTATATAAAAATATATATTTATGTTGTATAACATTAGCTATCATTAAAGAATTAAAATTTTTAAAATTTTTAATGATTAAACTATTATTTAATATATTACGTAATTTTATTCGTACAAAAGATCTTCCTTTACCTGGATTAACAAAATTAAAAAATTCTATATTATATAATTTATTTAAATAAATTATTTTTAAATTAATTTGTATAGTATTTTTACTTAATAACATATTATTAATAATAAAATTTAAAATCTATTAAATATCAATAAATATATTTTTGTCTAATAATAAACAAAATTTTTTTTAATCAAATGAAAATTATATACCTTAATAATTTAAATTATAACAATTATTCTTATATTATTTTAGGAATATTTGAAAAATATACATTAAATAATACACAACTTTTACATATTAATAAAAATTATTATAATATTAATAATAAAATATTAAAATTTAATTTTAAAGGTAAATTAAATACTCATATAATCATACCATATTCTAAAAATACACCAAATTTATTAATTATAGGTTGTGGTAATATTAAAAATATTAATATATCTACATATAAAAAAATTATAATATATTCCTGAAATATTATAAAAAATAATAAATATTCACATATTATATATTATTTATATTTATTAAATATAAAAAATATATACTTTAGTCAAAAAATACAAATTATTATTAATCTTTTTGAAAAATTAAACTATAATTTTACTTTATTTAAAAAAAAAAAACATAAAGAATCACACAAACTTTTTATTAATTTATCAACTAAAAATAATAAAAGAACTATTTTACTAACTAAACACATAATTAAAAAAAATCTTATTATATGCAAAGGTATTACCTATAGTAAAAATTTAAGTAATTTACCAGCTAATATATGTAATGCTAATTATATAGCTAAAGAAATAAAAAACAAAATTAATAATAAACATACAAAAATTAATTTTTTAAATAAACAAGATCTTATTAATAAACAAATGTATGCTTATTTAGCTGTAGGACAAGGATCACATAATAAACCTTTAATATCTATAATTCACTACCAAAATAAATGTATTATACCACCTATTATTTTAATAGGCAAAGGTGTTACTTTTGATTCAGGTGGAATATCTTTAAAACCTGCACTTAATATGCATCATATGAAGTATGACATGGCAGGAGCATCAGCTATATACGGTATAATGTATATAATTACACGTTTAAAACTAAAACTTAATATCATTGGTATTTTAGCATGTACTGAAAATATGTTAAGTAGTAAATCTACTAGACCTGGTGATATAATCACTAGTATGTCAAAAAAAACTATAGAAATTACTAATACTGATGCTGAAGGTAGATTAATTTTATGTGATACTTTAACTTATATTAAAAAATATAATCCTAATTTAGTTATTGATATAGCTACTTTAACAGGGGCTTGTTCTATCGCATTAGGTAATAAAATTAGTGGATTAATGTCAAACAATAAAAAACTTACTAAATCTTTATTAAAAGCTAGTAAAATATCCAAAGATTATATTTGAGAATTACCTATATTTAAAAAATATAAAATATTATTAAAATCTACAATAGCAGATATTAAAAATTGCGCATCTACTTCTTTAGGAGGTACAATAGTAGCTGCATACTTTCTTTCTCTTTTTGCAAAAAAATATAAATGAGCACATATAGATATAGCTAATACTGCATGAAATAAAAATGGAGCTACAGGTAGACCTATTAAATTAATAATACAATTTTTATTAAATTTTATTAAAAATAAATATACAATATAAATATTATTTTATTATATATATAAAAAATGAAAAAATTATACAATAAAATGATTATAAATCCTATGATTTATAACATATGAAAAAAAATACCAATAAACAAAAAAAAAAATAATACTTCTAAAACATTTTCTATAATCATGCCACCACCTAACATTACTGGTAATTTACATATAGGTCATGCTTATCAACAAACAATAATGGACATTATTATTAGATATAAAAAAATGTCTGGATATAAAACATTATGAATAATGGGTAGTGATCATGCTGGTATAGCTACACAAACCTTAGTAGAAAAAAAAATTAAAAAAAAATATTCTATATATACTAAATCATTTTTAATAAAAAAATTATGAAAATGAAAAAAAAAATATGAAAAAAAAATTTTAGCACAAACAAAACTATTAGGTAGTTATATAAATTGAAATCATATCTATTTTACATTAGATTCTAAATTTAATTATGCAGTAAAAACTGCATTTATAATATTATACAAAAATAAATTAATTTATCAAAACAAAAAAATTGTGTACTGAGATACACAATGACAAACTGTTATATCAGACTCAGAAATTATTCTACAAAAAAAACAAATTACTCAATGAAATTTAACTTTACCTATCTTTAATAAAGATAATAATAAATATATTACTCATATTCTTATCAAGCTTACAAAACCTGAATATTTATTAGGTAGTACAGCTATTATTATAAAAAAAAAATACTATTTACATAAAAATATTAATAATACATATTGTATTAATCCATTAACTAATTTTAGTATTCCAATTATATTAGATGATATAATATCAGAACATTCACAAAAAAATTGATCTAGTATACTAATTACCCCTAGCCATCATATTAATAGTTATAAATATGCTATTAAACATAAATTACAGTTTATTAATATATACCATAAAAATGGTTTTATTAAAAAATATATGTCTATATATAACTATTTAGGTATTAAATATAATCAAAAAATAAATAACGATATTCACCCAATACATAACATACATTATCTTAAAGCACGCAAAAAAATTATTAATATTTTATTATACAAAAAAATAATTTTATATAAACAAAATATTAAAAAAACTATTTTATATAGTAATAAATCTAATACTGAAATTATCAATTTATGACAAAAACAATGATTTATTAAAACAAAAATACTTGCTAAAAATACTCTTAATATAATTAAAAAAAAGAAAATTCTTTTATATCCTATTAATAAATATGAAAAATTATATTATTCATGACTATATAATAACCAAGATTGATGTATTTCAAGACAAATAATTTGAGGACATAAAATACCTATTTGATACGATAATAATAAAATACCTTATACAGGTTACAATATAACTGAAATAAGCAAAAAATATAATATTCCTCAAACACAATTAAAACAAGATAAAAATACTTTAGATACATGATTTTCTTCAGCACTATGAATACTAACAATTACTGGATGACCTAAAAAAAAAATAAATAATTATCCTATTGATTTAATAGTAAGTGGTTTTGATATTATTTATTATTGAATAATTCGTATGATAATGTTAAGTACTTATTTAAGTAAAAATACTATTTCTATACCTTTTAAAAAAGTATATATAACAGGGTTAATTAATGATGAAAATAATCAAAAAATGTCTAAATCTTTAGGTAATGTTATTGATCCAAAAGATATAATTTATGGTATTAGTTTAAACAAATTAATAAAAAAAAGAACTAAAAATATTATTAATGATAATATAAAAAAAAATATTATTAATAATACTAAAAAACATTTTCCTCATGGAATATTCCCATACGGAGTAGATACTCTTAGATTAACATTAACTAAAATATCTATACCCAATAAAAATATTACTTTTAATATACAACATTTAAATAATAGTAATTATTTTTATAATAAAATATGAAATATACATAAATACTTAATTCATATTGTTAAAAAAAAAGAATATTATTGAATTAAAAAAAATATAAATTACAAAAAACTATCAATTATTAATCAATGAATTATATATAATTATAATAAATTATTATATTTTTATAAAATTAACATGCATAATCTTAGATTAGATTTAATCTATCATTATTTATTTCACTTTATTATACATATATTCTGCGACTGATATATAGAATTTACTAAAAAAATATTTTTTTATCAAAAAAAAGAATATAAAAAAACATTATATATATTATTTTGACTCACTCAAAATATTTTAAAATTATTACATCCTATTATACCATTTATTACAGAATATTTATGGTCTAAAATACAAAAATTTCATATTTATAATAAAAAAACAATTTTATTAGAACAATCATTACCTACTTATAACAATAAAAAACTATATCCAAATAATTTCTATATTATTTCTATTATTCAAAAAATAATACTATATCTTAGAAAAAAACTATTAAAAACAAAAAACAATTATATATTAATAATATTTAATGTTCAAAAATCTTATATCAAAAATTTAAAAAAATATTTATTTTTAATAAAAAATAAAAATATTAAAAAAATTACTATTTTAGATAATATAAAAAGTAATAACTACCAAAAAATAAAAACATTAATAAAAAATATATATATAATACTAAAAAAAATAAAATAAAAAAGCGAGTAGTGGGATTCGAACCCACATCATTAACTTGGAAGGCTAATATAATAACCTTTATACAATACTCGCCATAAAATAAAAAAATATATGGTGGGAGTAGGATTTGAACCTACGAAGCCAATGACAACAGATTTACAGTCTGCCCCCTTTAACCACTCGGGAATCCCACCTACATATATTTAATATAAAAAACATTATTAATAAATTGCCGGTTACCGGACTCGAACTGGTTACCTACTGATTACAAATCAGTTGCTCTACCTATTGAGCTAAACCGGCATAAATAATAAATATAATTACAATATAAAAATAAATGTGGAGTTAAGCGGGATCGAACCGCTAACCTTCTACTTGCAAAACAGACGCTCTACCAATTGAGCTATAACCCCTATTGTATTGTATATATTTATTAACATAAATCAATTATATATGAAATATATACTATATTAATATATAAAAAATATAATAGCAAGTAAAATAATTACATTATTTTGTACAAATTTTACTTTTTCTAGTATTTACTAATTTTTACTGATATAAATCTAAAAATTTTATAAAAAACATATATTTTTTTTCTTTCATAAAAGAAATAAAACGTCATTGAATATTATATTCTAAACAAACATTTTTAAATAAATTAAAATTATTAATAATACGATTATTATCAAATAATAATATATCATTAACATTTTGCATATTAATATACTGTAAAAGTTCATCACCTACTATAGTTAAAACATTATTACTAAATTCTACTAAACCTTTAGATAAAAAAAAACGTAATATTCTTTTATTAGAATATAAATATAAAAATGTATGACGAATAAAAAATAATATCGGTGTATGATAAGGATAAATTTCTATATTTTTAGATATATTAATAATTTTAATAAAATGAATAAATTTTTTATAACAAATAATATTTTTTAATAAAATTACACAACAAAAATTTTTCATATTTATATTTATCAAAATATACTTATTTATTAGTAATTTCCTCAATACTACCTATCATATAAAAAGCATTTTCATGATAATGGTCATACTTACCACTTAAAATAGCTTTAAAACTATTTATAGTTTGATTTAAAGTAACATATTTACCTGGTCTATTAGTAAATATTTCACTAACAAAAAAAGGTTGAGATAAAAATTTTTGTATTTTACGAGCTCTCATAACTAATATTCTATCTTCTTCAGATAATTCATCAATACCTAAAATAGATATTATATCTTTTAATTCTTTATATTTCTGTAATACAAATTTTACTTCTTGAGCTACATTATAATGCTCAATACCTACTATATCTGGATCTAATTGATTACTATTAGAAGACAAAGGATCTATCGCTGGATAAATCCCAGAAGCAGCTATTTGTCTATCTAAAACAATTATAGCATCTAAATGTGTAAATGTAGCTACTGCTGATGGATCAGTAAAATCATCAGCAGGTACATAAACTGCTTGTATAGAAGTAATAGAACCTTTTTTAGTAGATACTATACGTTCTTGTAATAAACCTATTTCTTCAGATAAAGTAGGTTGATACCCTACAGCTGATGGTATTCTACCTAAAAGAGCAGAAACTTCAGTACCAGCTAAAATATATCTATATATATTATCAACTAAAAATAATACATCATATCCATCATCACGAAATTTTTCAGCTACTGTTAATCCTGTAAATACTACACGAAAACGATTACCAGGAGGTTCATTCATTTGTCCATAAATTAATGAAACTTTATTAATAACTTTAGAAGTACACATTTCTTGATAAAAATCATAACCTTCACGTATTCTTTCCCCTACACCAGTAAATACTGTATAACCTAAATATTTAACAGAAATATTTCTTATTAATTCCATCATATTAACAGTTTTACCAACACCAGCACCACCAAATAAACCTATTTTACCACCTTTAATAAATGGACAAATTAAATCTATAACTTTAATACCTGTTTCTAAAATATGATTACTTACACATAAATCAACATATTTTGGTGGTTTACAATATATACTTCTATATTCTGTAGTTTTAATATCTTGTTTACCATCTATAGGATCACCTAAAACATTAATTATTCTACCTAATAAAGATGTTCCTACAGGTATTAAAATAGGATGACATGTATCAATTACCTCCATATTTCTATACAACCCATAAGTAGATCCTAAAGCTATAGTACGTACTATACCTTCACTTAATTGTTGCTGTACTTCTAGTTTAACAACTATATGATAACGTTTAATAACATTTAAAATATTTAATAACTTAGGATTATAAGAATTAGTAAATTCCACATCTACTATAGCACCTAATATCCTAATAATTTTACCTACATACTTTTTTTCTGACATACTAAAACCATATTATTAAATTAATACATATAAATTAGATATTAATTCTAACAATTCATTAGTTACAGAAATTTGCCTAAATTTATTAGATAACGTATTATACAAAGAAAACAAATTATTAGAACTTTGTACTGATCTATGCATTACTATAATTCTTATTATATATTCAGATAATATATTATTTAAAATATGATAAGTAATCATAATATTAATATAATTAATTAATAAATTATCAATATATTTATATATATTATTACTATATATATACTTAAAATTAAAATCATTACATTTTATACTTATAGGTAAAAGTTGACTAATATTAGGTATAGTATGATGTTTATTAATAAAAATATTATTTACTATATATACCATAACATTATTATCTCATTTAACAAAAATATTCATAATATACATTGTAATATATTTTTTTATATTAATACCAGATATATTTATTAAATCATAAATATATAAAACATTATACTTAATATTATATTTTCTAAATAGAACTAAATAATCTTTACCCCTTTTACCTATAATAATTAATGATATAATTCTATTTTGATATTTATTTTTAATAATATCTTGAATTAAATAATGAAATAAATCCAAATTTAAATGACCACAAAAACCTTGATCAGTAGTCACTATAATATAAATATGATTTAATTTTTGTATTTTTTTAGTACTTATTTGAATAAAATTAGAAATACTTTCATAATACATAAAATCTATTTTTTTATGTATTAAATCAAAATAATACTGATAATAATTTTTATATATTTTATACTCTAAATATAATTTTTTATATTTAGATAAAGAAAGTAATTCTACAGATTTAGTTAATTTATATATATAATAAATACTGTTTTTTTTATCACTAATTTTCTTTATATTTCTCAATATAACACCTTTAGATTAATATTACTATATTAAATATAGTTATTATTTTTTAGAAAAAAATTTTTTATTAAAAGAAATTAAGATTTTTTTAATAGTTTTTACAATATGTTTATTAACTAAACCATACTTATTTATATAATCTTCTAAAATAATATATTTATTTTGAACATATTTATATAACTGGTATTCATATATATTAATATTTTTAATAAGAATATTATCTAAATATTTATACTTTAAAGCAAAAAAAATTAATATTTGTTTAAACAAAGACAAAGGAAAATAAGGAGATTGTTTTAACACCTCTACTATTCTTTTACCATAATTTAAATAATATATAGTATTAATATCTAAATCGCTAGTAAATTGAGTGAAATGTAATAAATCATAATATTGAGATAATATAGTTCGTAAAGAACTTGTAACTAATTTCATAATAGGATATTGTGCTGAAGTACCTACTCTAGAAACAGAAATACCCGGATTTATAGCTGGTTTTATACCACTATGAAATAAATTAGATTCTAAAAAAATCTGCCCATCAGTAATAGAAATAATATTAGTAGGGATAAAAGTTGAAATATCACCATCATACGTTTCTACTATAGGTAAAGCCGTTAATGAACCAGTAATACCTGTTAATAAATAATTCTTATTATAATGCCTAATAAAATCAGCATTAACATAAGCTGCTCGTTCTAATAACCTAGCATGTAAATAAAAAATATCTCCTGGATAAGCTTCTCTACCTGGAGGACGACGTAATAATAAAGAAATTTGTCTATATGAAATAGCATGTTTAGATAAATCATCATAAATAATAATTACATCTTCACCAATATTCCTAAAATATTCAGCCATAGAACAACCAGCATATGGCGCTATATATTGCATAATAGCATTATCTGAAGATGTAGCTACTACAATAATAGTATAATTTAATGCATTAAATTCATTTAATTTATTAACAATATGATAAATAGTAGATAATTTTTGACCTATAGACACATAGACACATTTAATATTATAAAGTCTTTGACTAAGAATAATATCAATTACTATACTGGTTTTACCAGTTTTACGATCTCCTATAATTAATTCTCTTTGTCCTAAACCTATTGGTATCATACTATCAATAGCTTTATACCCAGTAATTAAAGATCTATTTATATATCTTCTATTAATTAAAGAAGGAGCACTATATTCTATAGGATATAATTGTGTTTTAGAAATAGGACCTAACCCATCTATTTCTTGTCCTAATGCATTAACTAAACGACCCAATAACTGAGGTCCTACAGGAACACTAATAAGTGTACCAGTACTTCTAACTTTCATACCTACTTTAACTTCTACTAAAAAATCTAATAATACAGCACTAACAATATATTTATCTAAATCAAAAACTATAGCTTGTCCTAAATTATTAGGTAAATTAATAAGTTCATATACACATACATGCGATAAACCTATAATACGAATAATATTATCAATAACAGAAATAATTTTACCTTCATAATATACATCAATTTTATTACTTAAAGACAAAATTCTCTTTTTAATAACTTCTTTAATTTTACCTATTGTAAAAGACATTGTGTATTTAAAATAAATAATCTATCTGATTAATAGAATAACTTAATAATTTATTAAGTTGATTAGAAAAACTAGTATCTAATATTAGATCATTAATTTTAATTTTAAATCCTGCTAATAAATTTTTTTGTTTATAATATATAAATGAAACATATTTAAAATGTTTTTGTTTACATAATCATTGTTGTAAAAATATATAATATTTATAAGGTAATTTATGAGCACTATAAATATAAATTTTTTGTTTATGAAAATAATGATCATATAATTTAATAAAATATGAATATATTAATTTTATATATATAAACATATTATCTTCAAATAATATATATATAAAATATTTTATATAATTAGATATATATATATATTGTTTAAGTATAAAAAAAAAATATTTAATAAATCATTTTTTTTTATAATATATAAGTATATATATCTGTTTTTTTACTTCATTAATTACTTTATATAATATTTGTAATATTAATATAATATGTTTAAAAACTATTTTTCGTAAAAGAACTAATTCTAATAACACTAATGCATAATTATGACATTGCTGATACATTTTTAAATAATTTATATGGTTTTTTTTTAAAATAATTTATTATAATATTTTTAATATATTTATTATCTTTATTTTTATTAAAAATATGATGTGATAAATTATTGATTAATATGTATAATAATTTATCAATATCAGATATTAAATGTACATAAATTTTTTTTTTCTCTAAAAGTAATTTATTCCTTAATTCCATATATAATTTATTATATTTTCTTTTATATTTTAATTTCATTTGTTCGAATAATAATTCCTTTTCATGCCTATATTGTAATTTAATATTAGTAAATAATACTTGATATTGTTTTTTTTTCAATAAAATTTTTTTTTTTAATCAAATAATTTTTCTTTTATTATATCTTAATGTATTTAAACTTAATAAAACTTCTTTTTCTCGTTTTAAAAGTATATTATTTATATAAGGCCATATATAAATATATGTAAATAAAAAATATAATGAGAAGATAAGTATCTGTATTATAAAAGTCATATAAATCCTAAAAATTTCTAATATATATAAATATATAATCTAATTTATTTAGATAGCATAAAAAGTAGAAATAAACTAATACCTATAGTTATCATAGGTACAGCATCAATTAAACCCACTACAACAAAAAATTGAGTACGTAAAACTGAAACTAAACTAGGTTGTCTAGAAGTACTTTTTAAAAATTGACTACCTACAATAGCAATACCTAAAGAAGCACCTATTACAGACATACCCATCATAATGGATACTGCTAAATATAAAAAATTATTATTCATACTAATATAATCCTATATAGGATTTATGATATATAAATCAATACTAATATCATAAATATAAATGCTTGCAAAAAAGAAACAAAAAAATGAAATATCATCCAAGGTATTATTACAAAAAATTGTCCTCATAAAGGTACTAATCCATAAAGAATAATAAAAATAATTTCACCAGAATAAATATTACCAAATAATCGTAAAGACAAAGATAATAATTTAGAACAAATATTAATAATTTCTGAAAAGAAATAACACAATATTAAAATAATAGTCCTAAAAGGAAACAAATAAAAATTTTTTCATACATATCTACTATATTTATAATGTGTAATTTTATAACCATAAATTAACATAATAACAAAAAAAGATAAAGCAAAAGTAAGATTAATATCTGATGTTGGTACTAAAAAAAAATTATGATATCCACCTAAATAAAATACAATTGTAGGTATTATATCAACTGGTATTAAACTCATTAAATTCATTAATGATATTCAAGTAAAAACTGTAAAAGCTAAAGTAAATACAAAACGATTTTTTTTTTTAAAAATATCAATAGTATTTTTATAAATAAAAAAAATTAAAATTTCAAAAAAAATCTGTAATTTATTAGGTAATTTATTATACTTAACTAGAGTAATATTATATTTAACAAATCATAAAAAAATAAAACTAATAAAAAAGGAAACTAAGATAGTATCTACATTTAGTCAACCATATTTAGATATATATTTTATATTATTAAATAAATTAATCTGTAAATGTTGTAAATGATGTTGTATATAGTTAATAACTATACCATTAGTAGTAAAATTATTAAACATAAAAAATTAATTAATATTAAAAATAAATTTTATATAAAAAAAATGTTGTTATATATATAAAATATTATAATAATAATTACTATTATATAATATAATATATATTAATAATCTTTAATAACGATCAATATGTTTATAATAATTATTCAATTAAATAAAAATATATTCTATGAAAATTAATAATATATACATTAGCATTATATTAGGATTAATAATTTTTAATTATAATACTAATTATAGTCAAAATTTACTAAAAAACCAATATACTAAAATTAAAATAAATCCTAACATATATAAGAAACTTATTCTACCTAATGAAATAAAAATAAAAAAAAAACAAAAATACGATATCCCTTATATTAAAAAAACTAATATAGTTGATACTAATTATAGTACCATAATACCACAAATTCCAATTAATCCAATTAAATATATTCAATACTCTTTTTATGATAAATATATAAAACTACTTTTTATTAACCCACCAAAAAAATATCATTTATTAATAAATAAATATTTAATGAATTACAACTTTAAAAAAATATTTTATAGTAAAAATATACAAATTCATAAACTTAATTTACCATTTAAAAAAGAAGATACAAATACAATTTATTATTTCCATGATATTATGATAGTAACTTTTTATAAAAATAATATAATTAAAAAATTAATTATTAATATTAAAGATAATAATGACCTTAAGTTTATAAATAAAAAACAAATTTTGTTACAACAAAAGATATATTGGATAAAAATGTTTTTAAATAATTTAAAACAAATAAAATAATATTAATTAATTTTTATTTAAAAAATATAAATTTAAAAAATATTATTAAATTTATTTTTTTTTAAATAAATTAATATAGTAAACACAGCTGCTGGGGTAACACCAGATATTCTCGATACCTGTCCTAATGTATCCGGCTTACAAATTAATAAACGTTCTTTTACTTCATATGATAATCCAGGAATAGCATTAAAATTAATATTTTTAGGAAAAAAAATATGTTCATAAAAATATCATTTTTTATGTAAAGTATTTTCTCTATTAATATAAAATTTATACTTAATAAGGATTAATGTCTCTCATATATATTTTTTTTTATAAAACAAAGAAATAAATTTATTTAAATATAATAATTTAATATTATTTTTTAATATTAACTGATATCAAGATATTAAATCTCCCTTTAATGGATAATTCATATGTTTTAATAAAGATTGAGGTAAATATTTAATAGAAATAAAAGTTTTTTTTAAAAAAAAACAATTATATTTAATTATATTCATTTTTTCTTTAAAATATTTCCAACGAGATTTTTTAATAAGACCTATATCATAAGCTATAGGTGTTAACCTATAATCTGCATTATCTTCTCTTAAATAAAAACGATATTCCGATTTAGATGTAAATATACGATAAGGTTCTGTAATACCTTTAGTACACAAATCATCTATTAATACACCAATATATGAATTACTACGTTCCGGTATATAATACTTATGCTTAACATTATATAAATTAATTTTTAAAGCAGCATTAATACCAGCTATAAGTCCTTGTGCTGCTGCTTCTTCATACCCAGTAGTACCATTAATTTGTCCAGCTAAAAATAAATTTCTAATAATCTTACTTTCTAATGTTTTATGTAAATCTAAAGGATTAAAATATAAATACTCTACAGCATAACCTGGTACTACAATTTCAGTATTTTCTAAACCTTGAATAGTATTTAAAAATTTTTGTTGTATAGACACAGGTAAACTAGTAGATATTCCATTAGGATATACTAAATCATATTGTAATGTTAATGGTTCTAAAAAAATATGATGTTTATCTTTAGTAAAAAATTTAATTACTTTATCTTCAATAGAAGGACAATATCTAGGACCTTTTCCTATAATATGACCATTATATAATGGACTTAATAAAATATTATCTCTTATAATATCATGTGTATATTGATTAGTATAAGTACTATAACATTTAATAGTTTGTAATTCTTGTATAGGAAATTCTATATAATGTCTAAATCCTTTAATATGTTTTATACTTTTTTGAAAAAGTAATTTATTAAAGTTAATAGTATTAGCTTTTAATCTAGGTGGGGTACCAGTTTTTAAATAAGATAATCTAAAAGGATAATTTGATAAAAAATCAGATAATAAATAAGAAGAATGATCATTTCATCTTCCACATTTTTTCTTATTATTACCTATAAAAATATTAGCATGTAAAAATGTACCAGTAGTAAGTATAACTACACTAGAAAAATATTTAATATTATTTTTATATACGACTATACCTTGAATAACATTATGTGTAATAATTAATTCAATTACTTCATCTTCAATGATGGTTAAGTTATTAATAGAAGACAATATATTTCATACATTACGTCGATAAATATTAATATCAATTTGATATCTTATAGATTGTACAGCTTCTCCTTTACTAAAATTTAATATACGTTTATGTATACAAGACAAATCAGCTAATATACCCATTAATCCACCTAAAGCATCAATTTCTTTTACTAAATGACTTTTTCCTATACCACCAATAGAAGGATTACAAGACATTAAACCAAGAGTATTAAAATCATAAGTAACTAATAAAACTTTATACCCCATATATGATGATATAAAAGATGCTTCAATACCAGCATGACCACCACCTACAACTATAATATCATAGTACTTATTATCTGTTACTAACATATATAATCCTTATCTTTTAAAAACATTTAAATAAATATAATTATATAAAAAATAAAAATTACAAGACTATAAAATTTTATAATATTTTTTATTCAAAATAAGATATAATAACTATATTAGTAAACTTTTAACAATCATTAATGCTAAAATATAAAAATTTATGTACAAATTTAAAAAAAAAAAGTATATATTTTATATACTAATATTAATTTGTTTAATACCACAATCAATATTATTAAGTCAAACTAATATAACTAAAAAACTTAAAAATAATAATATTACACAAAAAATAACTATATTAGATACTCCTTTACCTAATTTACCTCATATTATTCTATATTTTTCGTTTTTTTATAAATCTTGTTATTATTTAGAATATAAACATAACCTTTCTGAGTATATTACTAAAAAAACCAAAAAAAAAATTCATTTAACTAATATTAATCTATTGAATAATACAGATAATAAAACTATATCAAAATTATGAATATTAACTAAATGACTAAAATTAAAAAATATTAAAGAAATATTAAATATGATATTTATTAATATACATGATAAGCCTATTAATATATCTCAAATATTAAATAATTATATAAAATTAACGAAAATTAATAAAAATTTACTTATAAAATTATTAAATAATAATACATTAATTAATACTAAATTAAAAGAAGATCATAAACTATTTAATTCTTTAAATAAAAATATATTACCTATTTTTCTTGTAGAAGGACGATATATTATAGGAGATAAAATACAAGCATCATCATATGATGATTACATAAAACAATGTATTCAAATAATAAACATTATTTATCAAGAAAATAAATAATATTTTTAAAAATATTTTTTTCTGTAAAAAAAATCATTTAAATCAATTA
>CP144823.1:0-7717 GCA_036689435.1 Candidatus Stammera capleta
TTAAACATATATTTTTCTATTTAATATATCTTTAATACCTGATTTTCTATAAAAATAAGTATTAATTTGATCTCGCCATTCAATAGCATTTATATATTGTTTTTTAATTCTTTGATAAACATTTTTAAAAATCATATTAGGAATATTATTTTCTAAAGTTTTTCATAATTTAAGGTATTGATATACGTTTTTAACACCTTGATAATGTGTATCATAAATATATTGTATAATAGTTTTTTGAGATCATAATAGATGATCATAAGATAAATGATGAAAAAATAATAATATTTCTCTAGGACAAGTTTTAATATTATTAAATATTTCTTTGTTAATAGGATGATACTGTGACACATAATTACTACCAGTAGTAGTACGATTTATACCTAAACCATATCTATTAGAATAATGATAAGTACCTCAATTAGAATATTCATATCCATCTATATTAGGACCATAATGAGAATTAGGAGTAATCATTCATCCTATACCTAAAGGAGAAGTATATTTTTCATAAGTAGTCCAACTTGTAGACATTATTTTACTTATTATAGAAATAACTTTAGGATCATTACTAATAGATAATTGAATCCAATCTGATAATATAGATTTATTATTAATATTTAAATTTCATAATAATTTTCCAAAACAATACAAATTTGCTTGAGCCAAACAATGACCAGTCCAATTATAATTATCACCTATATTACTAACTCCTACTATACCCGTATATAAAGTATTATATAACTTACCAGAAACTAATTTAGCTATAGTACTATGTACTCCTTTATGATATGTGTCAAATGTTAAAATTGTTTTTCATTGAGGTACTAATCAACATAAATCAATTTGTTGTCCAGTATATTCTTGAGTAATTTGTAATTCTAAACTTTGTGAAGTACTTGGCATACTTCCTAATAGAGGAGAAACAGGTTCACGTACTTGAAAATCCATAGGACCATTTTTAATTTGTAATATGACATTTTTTTCAAACAAACCATCTAAATGATGAAAATGATCATACGATGCACATGCTCTATCTATATTACGATTTCTTCAATTTTGTTTACTATTATAAACAAAACATCTCCAAAATAATATACCTTTAAAATATTGTAAAGCTTTAGCAATAGGTTGGGATCCCTGAGCATGATCACGACCATAATCTAATGGTCCTGCAGTACCTTCTGAATTTGCTTTAATTACAAAACCACCGAATTTAGGTAAATATTCATAAATTTCAGTAACTTTTTTCATTCATCATTCTTGTACTTTCTTATCTAAAGGATCATATGTAGTTAAATTACCTATTAATACAGGACTTAAATAATTAATAGCTAAAAATAATTTAATATTATATTGATTAAATAAATTATATAATTCATATAATTGTATTAATCATTCTCTAGTAATTAAATATGTAGCATTTAAAGTAACATTAACATTATTAAGACAAATTGCATTAATACCTATACTACATAATAGTCTACAATAATCTTGTATTCTTTGTAAATTAAAATGTATTTTATTATTTAAAAAAAAAATAGAATTTCCTGCATAACCTCGCTCAATAGTACCATTTAAATTATCTCAATGATCTATCATACGTATAGATACATGAGGTTTTTCATGAATAATTACTTTATCATTATTTAAAACATTTAACTGATTTAATTGAATTAATTTTAATAAATGAAAAAAAGCATATAAAAAACCAGATGTCATTTTAGAAACTAAATATAATTGTCCATGATAAAAATATAACGAATATTCTTCTTCTGCATAAGTAGAATCACAATAAAAAACACATGTAGCAGACTTATTATCATTTAGAAAATTAATTTTTAATGATTGAAAGAAAAATAATATTTCATTTTTAATAATATTTCAATTAATATGTTTTTCATTAGGCAAATATATATTTAAAAAATATTTATTTTTCTGTAGTAAATACATCCAACTTTGACTATATATATTCGGTAATCAACATCTAGAATAATTTTTTCCTAACATTTTTTACCCCTCAAGAATATATTTAAATGATACAAATATATTTTTATCATTTTATAAATCATTTTTATTGTATAATTATGAATAATTTATTACATAAATATTATTAAATAATAAATATATAAAATTTCTTAAATATAAATTTATAAAATTATTATGACTATAATAAATAATCATCAATTTACAATTAATAAAAATTATATAATAGACGCAAACAATAATAAATTTATAATCAGAGGTATTAATTACTTACATACATGATATAAAAATAATTATAAAAATTCTTTATTATCTATTCAAAAATATGGTACTAATACAGTACGTATAGTATTATCTAATGGTCAGAAATATATTTTAGATGATATAAATAATATTAAAAATGTTATAAATACATGTATACAATATAAATTAATAATAATATTAGAAATACATGATACAACAGGATCTAATAATGTCATTGATTTAGAAAATGCAATAAAATATTGAATCTACTTAAAACCTATTTTAATAGGATATGAAGATAAAATAATTATTAATATAGCTAACGAATGATTTACTAAAAATAATGACGATACATGAATAGATATTTATAAAAAACAAATTACAATTTTAAGACAAAATAATATTAAACATTTATTAATTATTGATTGTCCTGGATATGGCCAATATACCCAATCTGTTTTAAGAAAAGGAAAAGAAATTATATTATTTGATAATAATGTCATATTTTCTATTCATATATATGAATATATAGGATTAAATAAAAATATAATAAAAGAAACTATCAATAGTCTAATAAATAACAATATACCTATTATTATAGGTGAATTCGGATGTTATCATAATAATAAAAATATAGATTTTCAATCCATTATGGATTATAGTCAGTCCAAAAATATTGGATGATTATCTTGATCTTGATATGGTAATAACAAAGAAAATATTAATCTAGATATGACTAATCTAGATGGATCATTAACAAAATGAGGTTATGCGGTAATCTATAATAATAATGGAATAAAACAAACATCTATTACCTGTAGTATATATACATAAAATAAATATTATCTCAGATAAAAATTTATCTGAGATTAATAATTTATAAATTATTTATAATATATCGGATATACAATCTCTTTTTAATCATTACTACATAATTACTAACTAATTTTAGTATATTTATTATTCAATATAAGAAGGACAATTAGTACCTGTTACATTCTCATCTATTTTACCACTTTGATCTACATAATTTTTTATTCATGTAGAACCTTTTTTAACACTTACATTATTAAATGTAACTTGTATATTATTATCTTTTATACCATTAAAAATAAATTTACCTGTTGTTAATACTTTAACATTATCAAAAACAATATTTTTAAATTTAGGAATATGATTACCTACTGCATTTTTATTATAAAACATATCTAAATCTATTGGATTTTGTACATCTTTAATACAAATATTTGTATATGTTATTTTATTAACTAAACCACCATTAGATTTATCACTTTTAATACGTAATCCATTAGTAGTACCGACTAATGATAAGTTAGTAACTACAACATCACTAACACCACTATATGTTTCACTACCTATAGACATGCCATGTCCTTTACCAAAATTATTATTAATAATAGATACATGACTAGTAGGTCCACTACCACCTGCTTTAATAGCTATATTATCATCACCAGTACTAATATTAGTATGTGCTATAGTAACATTAGTAGACGAAGCTGGATCTATACCATCAGTATTACGAGCATTTGCTGGAGTATTAATAGTAGCCCCTCATACTGTAAAACCATTTACTTTATTAGTAATAACATGAAAATTAGGAGAATTCTTCAATGTTATTTTGTATATAGTAAAATTTGTAGAATCTCTAATTTCTATTAATCTAGGTACATTTTGATTCTTATTTTTTTCTTGAGCTTCACTAGCTAAATTCCACCATGTTTTATTAGTACCTTTCATAATAGCATTACCTTGACCATCTATAATACCTTCACCATAAATACCACTCTCTACAGTATTTACAGCTGTAATAAATGGTTTACATCCTTTACCACTATTATCCAAAGTACCACATGTATGTTTACCATTATCATATAATTCTGGATCAGGTATAGCCGCTAATACTACCCCTTTATCTATTAATAAACCACCATAAGTAGGTATAGTAATAGGCCCTGAATTAAAATGTACATGAACACCATCAGCAGAAAGTCTTACCGCTTGTTTATTTTTAGCACAACGATTTAATTCATTTTGTAACTTAGTAGTATTAACTACATCACTAGCTTTAAGAACTACACAATAATCTGGATATCTAGGTTCTACTACATGTCTAGTATCACCACCACTATATGATGATATAGAATATACTCCTAATATTATCCCTAATAAACTATATGTAAATTGTTTTACATATATACATAATTTTTTCTTTGACATAATTATCCCTGACTAATATCAGTTTCTATATCCAGAATTAAATACTTTTCATAATGAAATAAATATATAACCTAAAACATTTAGGTTATAACATAAATAAATTACATTTATCACTTTACTACTTATCACTTGTCAACACAAAACATCATATTATTTCTTTATATACAAATACAATAACTTACACTTCTTTTTACTAATAATAATCAGCGTAATTTTATATCATCAATCATCTCATTTAGTTCTTGTTACTACTTACTTATCCTCTATTTTATCCTACTTCCAAGAAAAGTAATAAAAAAAAATATGTATTTAAAACCTTTTGACTTCAAATAATTGTATGACAAATATTATCATTTTTAGTAAAAGATAAATATTTTTATAAAATCTTGACATAGATGATTTATCTTCTCCATTTTTCTCAACTACCATTATATTAAAAGTCGCCAATGCAAAAAAATATTTTTTTAAAGATCTTTGTTTTCCATTAAATCAATAAAGTTTAATTTTATTATAAATTAATAAATACAAAAGTCAAGTAATTTTTACATAGTTTTCACAAAAGAAAATATACATTTCTACGAATTTAATATACGCATAAACACCAGCAAACAACGCATAAACACCAGAAAAAGACTAAAGATATACGGTGTTAGTGTTTTATATATATACATATCTTTTATTACAATCTTTTGTTTAATACATGTATATATATAAACATAACACCTTTAAAAACTACATACAATTACGAAATTAATCTAAACTACTAAGATAAATTATTTATAATATGAGGAGGACTATTAATTAATCTTAAACCTAATTTCAAAATCAAAATCTTAGCATCAGGGATATAATCTGTGAATATCTTTTAATCTTTTGATAAATTCTAATTTAAAATTTGACAAACCTTTTGCATCCATTTTATAATTTGATCCAAATTGTAACTGTAATTGTGTTCAAGTTATGTAAGTTTCTCTTTTATTGATTATTCTTAATCTTCATGTTAATCATATATATATATCTATTGCTAAAGGTGAACGAATAGACTGAATAATTTTTAAATTAATTGGAAGCGCAGTATTTTTTATTGCATTAAAAAATTTTTCTGATATAATAATATTGTTATTTCAATAAAGTTTTTTTGATAAAGTGTTTTTTTTGTTTCAATATAATATACCTTGTTCCACTATTAATAAATTTTGGAATTGATGTATAGAATTATTTTCATAGGTTAAAGAAAAAATAGAATGTACCAACTTTAGTAATTGTGTTTTTACTCTAATAATGGTCCCATTTTTTCCTCCAGTTGAAGTTAGACCTAGTTTTTTGATAAAAATATTTTGGTTTTTACCCAAATATATATTACGTGATTTGGTCAATTTAATTTCTGTACATAATCAAATCATTATTAATCTAGGTATTAGTCCATAGGGTAATCCATATTCTGGATCAGATATTATTTTCAAAGTAGTTTTACCATTACTTCTTTTGAAAAAACTATTATTTTTAATATTGGAATGAGGAATAGAAGCACATGCTAACATACTTGTTATGTAACCAATTTTTTTACTATTAAAATAAGATTTCTTTGAATATATATTGGACATATGATTTATATAAGTAATAAAGTTTATGCTAATAGAGATGAAATCTGTTAATTGATAGGTTTTATTATGGAGTAATGACAGGAAGGTGTGTATTTTATTGATTAAAACTTTTTTTCTAATCTACTAGATAATATATTTCGTGAATATCTATTATGATAATGTAATACGGTAACAGGGTTATTTAAAATAATATATCAAAAATAAGAAACATGGATACTTGAATAAGTTCACTTAAATATAAAATATATTTAAAGTGTATATTTAGTTTAATTTAATAATAAAAAACTAAATAAATAATATATTTATCTAGTTTTTTATTTATTATATAATGATAGTTTTTTTAGAGATGTTATTTAGGTTATTAAGATCCATTACCACTATTATTATATTCTCACATACGATTATAATTATTATTATTTAAATCTCTTTTTAAATCAATATTTCCTTTAAATATACGTCCACTAGTTGAAGTAGTTCATGGTTGATTAATATTAATTATATTATTAATATTGGTATTAGTAATTAATATTTGCCCATTAGAAGTTTTATTAGGAATATATTGATTAGGTTTAATACCACTATCTCAAGATCTACCTAAATGAGCTAATTTAATGGAAGTATCTCCGGTAATATTACTATTAATAATAAGAAATCCATAGTATTGAGTAGGTGAAGTATTAGGGGCAAAAATAACAGGTGTAGGATGACCTAAACGTATATTAAAAACACAATTATTAAATACTACAGTAGCATTACCAAATACAAAATCTGTATATCCACTAATATAAGAATTTTGTATATATATTTTATTATTATTACCTTCTACTAATAAAGTATCTTGATAACCTTTAATATATACTGAGTCTAATACAGCTTTATCACCATTTAAAGATAAAGCAATTGCTTGTGCATTTTGTGCATTATTTTCTATAGTAATATTTTTTAATTCTAAAAATTTATTTTGAGATCAGACTACTGCTGTACATTGAGTACCAATTTTATTATTATTATTTTTTGCATTATTTATACAATTATTATACATATATCAACTAGGATCTCCTATTTTATAACGAGTTCCATTAGGATTGATTTGATGTATTCAATCGTTTACTAACATATTAGCATTTTGTGTAGATATAATATGTACTTTATCTGCACTATCACTATATATAGTAATAGGTATATTACTATTAGGTATAAAGACAGTCTCGGTATATATACCAGGTTCTACATATATATATACTCTTTGAGAAGAATTATTTTTTTTCAAAAGAGCATTAACCGCTGATTGTATTGAAGTATATTTTTGATTTTTACCTACAATATAATCGGCTTTTAAAGGTTTAATAATTTTTTCAGGTATCCATCCTTGTAAATATTGAGTTATATTTAATTTAGAAGCTTCTATTTTGGATAAAATAGGTCTTTGTACAGTTCCAGGATAATTTTGATGATTATTATAAAATGTAGTAAAAATTATCAATGTACTTAAACATAAATTTTTTAATAACATATACATATTCATGAGATATATTTCCAGTAAATATTATAAAAAAAAATATCAATCTTTTTATATTTATATAGTTCTAGTTCTATATATAAAATAAAAATCTTATTTTTTATGAATAGAAATTTTTATTATA
>CP144824.1:0-9623 GCA_036689435.1 Candidatus Stammera capleta
ATGATAAAAGAATTAATAAAAATTAAAAAACCTTTGTTATTTATGGAAGTACATAGCCCTATGTCGGCTTATATTATTGATCAAGTCTCATATGTAGATCAAGATAAAATATGTCATAAATTTGATGGTTTTTGATCTAGTTCGTTATCTGATTCCTTATTACAAATGATAGCTGATAATGAAACTTTAGATATAAAATTGAGGATGGAGAATTTATTCAATATCCAAACTGTTAGTAAGTTACCTATTATTATAGATGCTGATACTGGACGTAATTTAGAATATTTTCTGTATTCTTTAGGTATTATGCAGCAGATCGGTATTAGTGCAGTAGTAATAGAAGATAAGAAAGGATTAAAAAGAAATTCGTTGTTAGGGCAAACAGTAGTTCATGAATTGGATGATATAACATCTTTTTGTAATAAAATTAAGATAGGGAAAAAATTTATATATGATAAAAATTTTTTATTAATTGCTAGGATGGAAGGTTTAGTCGTAGGGCATACTATGGATGAGACTGTACAGAGAGCATACGCAGTTACTCATGCTGGTGCAGATGCTATTTTGATACATAGTATAGAGAAAACATCTCAACAGATAGCTATGTTTAGTCACTTATATAAACAACGATATCCTGACATTCCATTAGTGTGTATACCTACTACATATTCTTTAAGTACATCTGAAGAACTAAGTAAGTTAGGGTTTAATATCATTATTTATGCTAATCATATGATACGTAGTTCTTATAAAGTTATGTCAGATTATGCAAAATTAATTTTAAAAAATAACAGAACTTATGAAATTGAAAAATCTTGTGTTTCTTTGAAACATATTTTTACTATAACGAATATCGATACATAATATGCGTCAGTTAATTATAGGATTATATATTTCATATCCGACAGGTCATCATCCTGCTGCATGGAAATATAATACTGAGACAAAGAAGAAAATACATGATATTAACCAATATTTGTATTTAGCTAAACTTGCTGAAGAAGGATTAATAGATTTTATATTTTTAGCAGATACCCCTTCTGTATTTGAAGATGATAAAGGTGAGGGATATAGTAGTAGAATTGTTTTATTTGAACCTATTACTTTATTATCTTCTATAGCTACTGTTACTAAAAATATAGGTTTAATAGCCACCTCTTCTACGACTTATAAAGAGCCTTTTAATTTAGCTAGAGAATATGCTTCACTTGATCATATTAGTCAAGGTAGAGCTGGATGGAATTTGGTAACATCTTCGAAATTGAATACAGCAGGTAATTTTGGTTATTTACAACATTTAGAACATAATCAACGTTATATAAAAGCTGAAGAATGTTGAAATATAGTTACCAGTCTGTGAGATAGTTGGGAAGATGATGCTTTTCTTAATGATAAAATAAATAGTCTCTTTTATAACAAAGAGAAATATCATAAGGTTACTTATCAAGGACAATATCTCCAAATTTTTGATGCTCTTTTAAATATTAGTAGACCACCGCAAGGGTATCCCTTACTGATTCAAGCTGGGTCTTCGTTATCTGGCATTAATTTAGCTGCTAAAACAGCCGAATTAGTATTTACTGCTCAACCAAATATTTTTTTAGCTAAGAAATTTTATAATATTTTGAAATATAAAATACAGAAATATCAAAGATATTTTCAGGATATTTTTATATTACCTGGTTTAAGTTTTTATATAGATAAAACTGAAAAATTAGCATATGAACAATTTCAAGATTTACAGAGTTTAGTTCCTCCGAAATTAGGTCTATCTATATTAGAAAATTTATTAGGTGGTACTATTAATTTATCTAATTATGATGTAAATAAATTTTTACCGGTCATACCAGTTTCGAATTCGAATAAAAGTAGAAAAAAGATTATAGAAGACTTAGCTGTGAATGAAAAATTAACTATTAAAGAATTATATCAAAAGATCATGGTTGCTAGAGGACATTTTAATATTATTGGATCTTATGATCAAGTAGCTAATATTATTTATAAATGGTTTTCTTGTAAAGCTTGTGATGGTTTTAATATTATGCCTCCGATAATACCTGATTCTTTAGAAAAATTTATTTATCATATTATTCCTCGTTTACAAGATTTAGGTATCTATAAAAAACATTATGTAGAAGGTACTTTAAGAGAGAAATTAAATATTCCTAAACCACAAAACAAAAATTTATTAGTATAATATAATGTTGAGTATACACTATGTCTAATCTTAATTATGTATTAGAAGATACAACATTAAGAGATGGTGAACAAACCCCTGGTTTGGTTTTTAATAAACAAGAGAAATTACAAATATTTCATGCTTTATTAGATATAGGTGTTCAATGAATTGAAGCAGGTATTCCTATTATGGGTGGAGAAGAACAGGAAGTTTTATGCCAAATGTTAGAACGTCAACAAGAAGTTCACCTGGTCGCTTGGAATAGAGGGGTTTTAGAAGATCTTAAGGCGAGTATAACACTTGGTTTTAAGTATATTCATATCGGATTACCTACTTCGGCTATACATTTAAAATATAGTGTGAATAAAAATAGAGAATGATTAATTAAAACTGCTATCTATTTAATTAAGTATTGTAAAGATAAAGATCTGTATGTTTCTATTAGTGCAGAAGATATTGGTAGAACAGAACTTAGTTTTTTAAAGGAATATGCATTAGTGGTGCAAGAAGCTGGAGCAGATAGATTAAGATTATCTGATACTATAGGAATATTAGATCCCCAATCTTATTGTCACAAAATACAGGAAATTAAAAATATCTCTGAAATTGATTTACAATGTCATTGTCATAATGATTATGGTCTAGCTGTAGCGAATACATTAGCAGGATTACAAGCGGGAGCTAAATATTTTCATGTATGTATTAATGGTATAGGTGAACGAGCAGGTATGGCTGATTTTGCTCAGATGGTAATGATTTTACAACATTTATATAAAATAGATTTACATATTGATATTAAAAAATTAAAATATTTATATTCTTTAATGTCTCGAATTAGTGGCTATAAAGTTTATCCATGGCAACCAATAGTCGGGAAAAATATTTTTAGACATGAATCAGGTATTCATACAAAAGGAATTTTACATAAGACACAGACTTTTGAACCATTTTCTCCAGAACTTCTGAATACTCAGAGAGAGTTAATTATAGGGAAACATACAGGGACACATACATTAAAATATTTTTTAAACCAGAAATATAAGGTAGTAGATACCAATATTGTCAAAAAATGTTTGGTGTTAGTACGTGCGAAAGCTATCGAAAATAAAGGAGTAGTAAGTAAAAAAGAATTATATCATTTATATGATCATTTGTTATTGCAAAGATAATCTATAGTAGATAACCTATGAATAGGCCCTTAGTAATACAAATTATTAAATTACATGCAGTTCACAAAACTGATCTTAATGTGAATGATTTAGTCACAGTGAAAATTGATCATATTTATATTCAAGATGGTAATTCTCCTACTTTAACATCTTTATGTAAACATTTTCATATTACTAAAGTTTTTGATCCTACTAAAATCAGTTTTTTTTTTGATCATTCTGTACTGTCTATTAATTCCCAAATATCATTGTTAATGAAAGAATCTTTATTATTTGCTCGACAATTAAAAGCTAATATTTTTTCTCGAGGAGAAGGGATTAGTCATTTATTGGCATTAGAAAATTATATATTTCAACCTATGCATATTGTTTTAGGTTCTGATTCACATACTTGTACTGGTGGAGTCTATCAATGTTTATCATTAGGTATGGGTATTTCAGATATATTATCTGCTATGATTACAGGATATATATGATTAAAAATACCGGAAACTATTAATATCCATATTTTGGGTATACCTCATGTTGCTTTTAGAAGTAAAGATTTAGTGCTGTATTTTTTAAAAATATTTTCCCCTCATTATTTTTTATATAAATCTATAGAACTAACTGGCACATGAATACAACAATTATCTTCACAAGCTTTAACTACTATCACTAATATGGCTGTGGAATTAGGAGCCAAATGTTTATTTGTCCCTAATAAGGTACCTATATTTCAAAATATCAATGATTATGAAATTGCCTATAATGAGGCTAAAACTCTTACTGTGAATATATCTGGTCTGATACCGCAAATCGCAAAACCTCATAATCCAGTTAATGTTGTAGATATTAATCAAATAGCTGGTCTTCACATAGATTATGTCTTTTTAGGGAGTTGTACTAATGCACAATTAGAGGATTTAAAAGAAATAGCAATGGTGTTACAGAAGAAAGATATTCATACTAATATCCATTGTATTATTACTCCAGGTACGAAAAATATTTATTTACAAGCTATTCAAAAAGGATATATACAAATTATGATTAAAGCTGGGGCAATTATTACCCCACCAGGTTGTGGCCCTTGCATAGGTACACAAGGTTCTATTCCAGCTAATGATGATAATATACTTACTACTATGAATAGAAATTATTTAGGTCGTATGGGTAATGCTAAAGCTAATATTTATTTATCTTCTCCTCTAATAGCGATTCATACTGCATGTTTAGGTGTGATCCCTGATATAACTTATTTCAATCATGTCTTATAAATTGTATTATAATTTGAAAATTATTAATGAGAGTATTATTTCTACGGATGATATATTACCAGCTCAATATAAACATATGTTTATTAAAGAAGAACAATTAACTAAATATTTATTCCTTAATAAATATCCTAACTTATTTGCTACATCTATGAAATATCAAGTACTTATTAATAATGGTATTTTTGGAGTAGGTAGTTCTCGAGAACAAGCGGTATCTGTTCTACTACAACAGGGTATTAAAGTAATTATTGCTCCTTATTTTGGTAGAATTTTTTTTAGAAATTCTTGAAATTTAGGTTTAATAGCAATACAATGTAATATAGAGAATATACATCATATTCTGCCACAAGATGTTTTATCTTTAAATCTAACACAGGGGACTTTTACTATAAATACATCTCAGACATATTATTTTAATCCACCATCTAAATATATGCAAAATATTATTAAAGCTAAAGGAATTCTCAATTATATTTTAAAAAGATATAAATACCATGAAGAAATATAAGGAAAAATTTGATAATTTAGTAAAAGATTATGATTCCTATAGACCTAGATATCCTGATATTTTTTTCCAAGAAATATGACATTGAAGTAATCAACAAAAACCAATACAACATATTATTGATATAGGGGCAGGAACAGGTATTTTATTAGAAGGACTAATACCACCATTTTCTCAAAAACATCAATTTTTTGCTATTGATATATCCGAAACAATGGTATCTTACGGAGCCAAAAAATTTCCTTTTATTAATTGAATTCATGGACAAGCGGAAAACATTCTTAGTAATTTTACTCAGATTGATATTGCATTATTTGGCCAATCCTTACAATGACTACAACGGAAAAATATTTTACACCAAATAAAAGAAAGATTAAATAATTTGGGTATGGTATGTATATTACAAAATAATAGGGATTATAACAAGAATAAATTTTTATATCAATATGAAAATCTTTTAGAACATTTTCATCCTAAATATACACGGACATACAGACAACATAATTACCGTCAAGAATTACAAGAAATATTTCATACTCCTCATTATATTTTTATTTACCTAGAAACGATATGAGAACAGGTTGTAAGTAAACACGAATTTATAGGTATGAGTAATTCATCTACTCAAATACAAACAATTAAATTACTGAAGGGAGCTAAATTTCAGGAGAAATTACATAATTTAATTAGTCAATATCTCCATAATGAGAAATTATTAATTAATTATCAAAGTGAATTATTCATTATTAAAAAAAAATACAATTAAACAATATTTACAAACACCATATTTGTATAATAATTTTCTAAAAATTTATGATACATAATCAAAAAAAAAATCAGATATTTATTAACTACCACATTATTATCTTTTTCTAAAAGTATACATACAGTTTTATTAACATGATTAGTGTTTAACTATACACAAAATTCCTATGGAGTGAGTATAGTAGCTATACTGAACTATTTACCTATCTTTTTATCATTATTTGGTATCATAATGGTAGCAGATTCGATTAATCCATTATATCAATATTATTTAAATAATATTGTCTTAGTATGTTCCTCTATAATTATCATTATTTCTTCATTACTTCATTTACCATCTGGTATTTACATTACATTACTACTATCTTTACAAGTTGTTTATGCTATCATTAGATCTATTAACAAATTAGTCTATAACAAATTTGTCAAAATAGCATTTCGTACAGATGAAAAAAGACAAGATATTATCCAATTAGCTTTCACTATAGTCCAAATTTTTCAAGCACTAGGAAATTTATTAGGTAATATTCTCTTAGAACACAAATGATTTGTTGTAGGTTTTATCTGTATTGGTTTAGTACACGTTTGTAATTTATATTTATCAAGAATTTTAGTCAAAGATAAATGATTAAAAACAGATATAGAACAAACAGAAATCATTCAAAAAAAATTATCAGTACAAGATTGTATTCATTGAATGAAAACTATCCAATATAATAAACCATTTTTATCCTTATTATTATTTACTATAGCGTCAAATGGTATTTATCAATATTTACATACTACTTTACCTTTTTTTGGTACTTACGACTTATTACGATATACTACTAAACACAATTTCCAATATTTAAGTTTTTCCTCTGTATTATCTTCATCTTTAATAAGTTTATTATTACTATATAATGTCATATCTACTAAATTTATTAAAAAATATAGTCTCTTAATCACTGCTGGACTATTATTTTTATTAAGTTTTAATAATAATTTTATTATCTTATTAATACTCAATGCTTTATGTTGTAGTTTATTATCAGGATTTATGGTGTATATTCAAACTGAAATGAATATTTCATTTACATATTATGATTTAGGAAAATATACATTAATATATAATGCAGTATTAAGTGTTTCAAAAATTATTTTTTCATTACTTTCCGCTACATTTCTAAATGCAGTACATACTAACCTTTTTTGGTTATATTTCACACCAAGTATAATATTATTAATATTCCAATATATATGCCATTCTTATGATAAAAAATATAGACACATAAATAATATGGAAAATATTATACCTACTCAACAACAAACTCAAAATAACATTAAACAATAACATAAACATGTTATATACTGTAATATAGATTTTTCTATATTACAGTTATGTAATAAAGAAAATATAACAATAGAATCCAGGAATAAATTTTTTCATAATGAATATAATATTTATACTGTAATAGCTAAAAAACATCAACGATATATGTTATAATATTTTATTAAAATAACATACTTCACTTAGTAATAAAAATGTTACTCGTATTAAATATAATTATCATATATATAATTTATGTATAATATTTACTATACACATACCTTTCCCCTAAACAGATACTATTCAGTATATAAAAATATACCAATACCTGTCCCAAATATCTTAATATGAAATATATAATCTATAATAAAGTAATCTAAAATGATGATTATCTTTATCTATCTATATATGTCTATTGAGTAGGAAAAACACTAGGAATGTATTTCATATATATATCTCCAATGAAAATTATATTAACAAAATTAATTATTATATATGATAGTAATATATATTTTTTCAAATATATTAGATTCTCAAAATATTTCTTTCAGAGAAAAAAATAAATAAAAATAATTGTCTTATAATTATATATTTTTATTTACATAAAAATATTTTTTTTATATATCACTAATAATTTAAAAGAACTTAATGAATCTAAAATTTAACTTTCATTTTGCAATAGTATTTACAAACTTTAGTTTTATTAAATAAATATACTTTATTCTATACAATTTTTATTATATTTGCAAATATTTTATTTCATTTTTTTATAAGATTTTTTGAAATAATAAAAAAACAATTTACTTATAACTAAGGAAGAAAATATCTTTAATTAATATTTTTTTTTTTATTATGTTTTTAAAATTGATTATCTAGTACCTTAAATTTTATTTTTTTATTTATATGTATATTCATTATACAATTATTTTTTTTATGTGTATTTTTAGAATTTAGTCTTTGTTATTTATGTTATTACATATATCATATGTAATTACATATATATATATATATATAATAATAATAATATATATATTTATATATTTATTAGGATAAATATATAAATATATATTATTAGTTCAGAATCTATTGACGAATTTAAGATATTTATAGGGTATGATCAAATAAATAAATATATTGTTTTGATAAAAATTATGTTATAATATACAGGGGTTTATTATATCTGTAATATGTTTAGTGATTGTTATTGTTTCCTCTTATTCATAAGGTTTTATAATAATTTTCAGGATTTTTTTTCATTAAATGTGGTTTTTCTAAACGTAATTTTTTTTCTAATAAATAGATATAATATGGCATTTGTGTAATACTCCAATTAATAAATTTATAATATCAATATTTATATTTCAGGTTATTAGTTATTGGATTCTGTGTAGGACATAAGCAAGAAATTGGTTTAGAAGTTTTTTTGTTATATCATAAATATTGATTTTTTGTGAGTCAATGAATACCTAAAAAATGTTTTTTAGTTTTTATTAATAGTTTTTTTAATGTAGGTTTGTTTGTAAGGTCTATATTAATAGGTCTTATTTTTCATATATGTTTTTTTTTCTTAAGAAATTTGTTTATTATAGATTGATATTGTAAAAAGGAATCTTTTAAGGTAATTAAATGGTTTCTATATTCATTGAGAGAGATGCCACGTGAAGTAAAAAACTTAGGTGTTAATCATATACGTAATGGCATATAATGTCCTATATCAGGGTTAATATCTCGCAATACGATAATATATTTTAATTGTTCTAATATTTTTAATGCATGTGATGGGGGATCATAAGATTTACGTCCATTTTTATAAATGTGTAACATATTCATAGAAGATGATAGAATTTCAAATGGTACAGCTATTTCACAATGAAATTCACTATATAAATTATAGTCACAATATAGTAATAAGATGGAAGATAATGTAGTCAAGGTTTGACAGAGTTCAGATCTGGCATGTATTCTCATACCTAAGGTACGTCTTAATTTAATGAGATCATAATTATCATGTCAGTTGTGTTTTTTAAATTTAGTAATAAATTGTTTTATAATTCCTTTAGGTATGTGAATTAAAATTTTAGGTTTATATCTCCTATGTATTTTTTTTTTGATAATAATATGATTTTGAATATTTTGAATATTTTTAATGTTACGAATATGTAAATTTTTAATAAATATATTTGTTGTTTTCATTCTGTTTATATTTTACTTAAGAATAATTTCTAGTTTAATAGTCAATCAAGATGGTTAAAAAATTTTTACTGATCATAGATCTATATTTATAGAGAAAAAAAAAATTTCACCTTTATTGTGTTTATATTTAATCATAATCACAATAAAAATATTTTTTATAATAAATCAAAAAATTATTGTGATATTTCAGAAAAATATGTTATTATATTTTCAATAGTATGTTTTAGTTTTATTAAATATAAAAAAT